>NZ_JAWJTF010000001.1:0-14056 GCF_048836525.1 Nostoc sp. CALU 546 | reverse complement strand
GGCGGACGTGCGGTTTCGCGTTAAGTTGACACCAGTGGCTTTTCGGCCCATCCCACAAAACTAGCAAAATCATCCCGCAAATATGCAACGCCGAAAAACGAATTATTTATGGAGTTTGAAGAAAACACCACCTTTGAGCGATCGCGTGTCAGTTCCATAACTACTGACTGTGAGCGATCGCAAGTTATTAAAAAACGGTTTCCCTAAGACTTCCACTAGTTTGATAATCGGCACTTGACGCTCTAACAAATTCTGGCTCCTTATCCAATCAAGATAAACATAACCTTGGTTTGGTAAGGGAATTGCCGCGATACTATCTTTGAAATTGGGATTGTCAATTATGGAATTATCCTTAGTTGTGAGAATTTCATCCATAGTTTCTAAGTCAGAGGTGAAAATTTCGTAATTTCCTAAAGTTGTATGCAATCCCAGCACTTTTGTTTCAATGCTAAAAGATGCTCCTTCTTTGGCATCAGTTTTTTTTGTCGCCGTGGTTAACTCTGTCCAAGCGGAGATTTTTTGCTTGTCTATAGTCAAGGGATTAATGCTGAGTCCATTGGATGAGGCGATCGCATCTAAACGAGCAATGCCTTGTTCCACACCCTCAGATTTTTCTGCCACAAAAATCCAATGGGGGGTTATTTGCTCTTTCTCAGGTAACAATGCGATCGCATATTCTCCTTGTACCCAGCTAAAAATATCCTCTAGTAAGTTTATCCCCCAGCGTTTTTGAATATCCACTAAAGGTTTTGCTAACCGAGAAACCACATCTTCCCCAGAACCATATATAGTTGCTGTTGCTTGTTTCCAGAGTTTGGCTAAATCACTGTCAGCTAAATTACTCAAATTTGAGCCGGAAATTGCCAAACCTGTGGACTCTGGAATATATTGCAATGCTCCCACAGGTTTAGATAGCGGTGGAGATGGAGGAACAATTTCCGATGAAGTCAAAAAGGTGGTTTCCGCTAGTAATCCTTTGGGGTTTAACGCCAGGGAAATGATTTCGCTGTCATAAGTTTGTTCTGATAGCTCTAACCCTTGCCATTTTGCCACGATGGGAAGATTTAAGAAAGCTATAGCTAAACCCCCTTTGGGCAGTTCTTTTCTAGCTTTTTGGTATTCGGGGGAGCTAGTCAAATTCAGATCGGGCGCTTGGACGTTATTAATAGCATCTCGCAGCACTTTCGGATCGTTGGCAAATAATACAAAGCCTTCGCCGACAACAGCACCAGCTAGATAATTTTGGATTTTGGATTTTGGATTTTGGATTTTCTCTTCTGTGATGACTTCTTGATTGTCAGAAATCAGTTTTACGCCTTTATATTGTTCAACAGCTAAGTTTGCTCCGGCTAACGCCCGTTTAGAAAACAACAACTCGACAAACTCGCGGCTTTTCTCCGGTTGCTTGGTTGCTAATGCCAACAGATACCCTAGCTGCTGTCCGTTTTCTGGATCGCGATCAATATCTAAGGTGGTGATCGCTAATGTAATTTCGTTCCCTAGCCAGGGTTGAATGTCTTGTTTGTAATCTATGCCACTCTTGGCGAATAAACTGGTTTTGAGTTTAGATAGTTCTTCTTCGCGCTCCAACACCTGCAAACGATCAGGATTCGTCAGCAATGAAACCATCGCAGGGGAAAGTTTCGACACGAATATGGCCGCACCAGGCCCAGAGTTAGAAGCAATGAGGTTAGCCGGACTTTTAGCGAAAAACCAGTAAAAGCCAGCGATCGCAATTACTAGCAGTGCGATCGCCCCAGCTACGATAAAACCAATAAATGAACGTTGTCTATTCACATTAAACATATTAAAAAAGACGGTTTACAGCCATTTAAGCAGAAACCTTAGCAGAATTTATCAACCCTCTTGAGAATGGATACTCATGCGAAGGCAGAGATTTTCTGTCACCATAAATAGGATTAGGACTGTTTATAGGGAATTTTTTTAGTCAACCCATGAACCAAATTAGTGTAGAAGAACTGGGGCAACGTCTTTCTTCTAGTGATGCCAGTATTCAGCTAGTAGATGTGCGTGAACCAGAAGAATTAGCGATCGCTAGCATTGAGGGCTTTGTCAACCTACCTTTAAGTCAATTTACCGAATGGGGAGATCAAATACCTACCCTCTTCAATCCCCAAGCTGAAACCCTTGTGCTATGTCACCACGGCATCCGCTCCGCCCAGATGTGCCAGTGGTTGATTGCTCAAGGTTTTACAAATGTGCAAAATATTTCGGGTGGTATTGATGCCTATTCCATATTAGTAGACCCTTCAATTCCCCAATATTAGCTTTTGCTCAGGTGGAACTGACTCTTCCATCTGGCTTTTGCTATGCTAAGAACAGTAATACATCACTTTAAACGCTTGCCAAAAAGCCTGGAATTTGGGCATCAAGTACATCTGCACAAAAACTTTTTGCTGGGGCAAATCACATTTCAGAATTAGTCCCTACCAAAAAATACGTATCTAATAATACTTTTGCAATTGCAAATTTGTGCAAAAATACGGTTATAAAGAAGCATTACAAAGGTAGATTATAACTAGTACGCCACTGCGGAAATAGAGCAACCATTTGAAATCCCTAAAAGGTCTATTCCATAATACTTTTGACTTTTGACTTCCGCTTTGCCGTACTAGCAGCTTTTGCCAAATAAAGTTGACCTACTATTTCAACCCTAGTCTGAAAAAAATGCTCTGTATCTATAGTGTATTAATTTTAAAAATACTTATCATAATATAACTGTATAATTTGGTATTTTAATAAAATATTAATATTCTCTGTTTTCTATTAAATCTACAAGTTTTTTCAGAGTTTGATTAGAATTTGCGTTCAGCAAAACATACCACAATGGAAGTCCAGTTAACAAATCGACAACAGCATATACTTTGGGCAACGGTACGTCACTACATTGCTACGGCAGAGCCAGTTGGTTCAAAGGCTTTGGTCGAAGAGTACGACCTGGGTGTAAGCTCGGCTACAATTCGCAATGTGATGGGCGTTTTAGAAAAGTCTGGATTACTCTACCAACCACACGCTTCTGCTGGACGTGTACCTTCAGACTCAGGCTATCGCATTTATGTTGACCAGCTAATTACACCTTCTCTGCGAGACGCTACGCGAACAGAAACTTTAGGGCGAGAAGTAGAAGTGGCACTGCAAAAGCATCTCCAGTGGGAAGATCGGAGTTTAGAAGCTTTACTCCAAGGAGCCGCGCAAATTTTAGCAACCTTGAGTGGTTGTATTAGCTTGATCACTATGCCGCAAACCACTACAGCACTATTGCGACATCTGCAATTAGTGCAAATTGAAGCTGGGCGAATCATGCTGATTGTCGTAACTGATGGTTACGAGACACATTCAAAATTAATGGATTTGGCTTCAAAACCGGAAGAAACGCAGCGCGATTCAGAGGTAATTGATCGTGAGTTGCAGATTGTTTCTAATTTTTTGAATAGCCACTTGCGGGGTCGAAGTCTGTTGGAATTAGCCTATCTTGACTGGAGCGAACTAGATCAAGAGTTCCAACGCTATGGAGAATTCTTGAAAAACTCAGTTGCCGAATTGAGTCGTCGCACTCATGCACCGACTGCAACCCAAATTATGGTTCGGGGTGTGTCAGAAGTTTTGCGCCAGCCAGAATTTTCCCAGTTACAGCAGGTACAAACGATTATCCACCTGTTGGAAGAAGAACAAGACCAACTGTGGCGATTAATATTTGAGGAACCAGAACCGGAGGATGGTGGTAAACCAAAGGTAACGGTTCGCATTGGTGCAGAAAATCCATTAGAACCGATACGCACCTGTACCTTGATTTCTTCCAACTATCGCCGAGGTTCAATACCAGTAGGAAGTGTGGGAGTTTTGGGGCCAACGCGCCTAGATTATGAAAGTGCGATCGCAGTAGTAGCATCTGCTGCTGATTATCTCTCTGAAGCTTTCAGTTATTTCAATCCTTAATACGTATCGTGTAATATTTTAGGACAAGCTGCTTGAGACAAATGAACGATACCATAGCAAGCAGATAACCCAAATTTATAGCGGCAAAATTAATAATACTTAAATATTTCATGGTTAGAAAAATTGCCTTTAGCTTACTGTGGCTGGGATTCACTATCTATGCATTTTTCCTCGCGCCTCCTGAGCAACCCGGTACATTCGAGTTAATTAAAAACCTTTCTACTATGCAGTGGGAAGGTGTTAACCCGTTAGTAATAGCATTATTCAACCTCATGGGTATTTGGCCTCTCATCTACAGTGCAGTAGTGTTGATTGATGGCAGAGGACAAAAAATACCTGCTTGGCTGTTTGCGATCGCTTCTTTCGGAGTTGGTGCTTTTGCTTTGTTGCCGTACTTAGCCATTAGGGAACCAAATAATCAGTTTGTTGGTAAAAAAAATGCCTTACTCAAACTACTAGATTCTCGTATGACTGGGGTTGTTTTGACGGTATCCACAGCTATTTTAGTTGCTTATGGTTTAAGAGACGGAGATTGGGGCAATTTTGTCCAACAGTGGCAAACTAACCGCTTCATAAATGTGATGAGTTTAGACTTCTGTCTACTTTGCCTATTATTTCCTACATTACTGGAGGATGATATGGCGCGTCGCGGTTGGAAAAATCCCCAGTTTTTCTGGTTAATAGCGTTGATACCGTTATTCGGCCCATTAATTTATTTATCTGTGCGTCCACCTTTAGAAGAAGTGGGTATAGAGTCCATATCCCAGCAGCCAGTAGCGAATTGAAGATTGAATGAAGAAGTCAGAATAAAGACGCTCGAATACTTGCTCTAAGCGTACTCCTACGGAGAAGCAAGCTACGCGCTAGCGTCTCTAAGAGTTGCCATGCCGTTCGCGTTAGCGTCTCCGAAAGAGAAGGCTTTACGCTGCGCTATCCGCTTTTTAGGTCAAAATTTATTCAGAATTCAGAATTCTGTTCGATAAAGTGCGTTTCTCACAATCCAAAATCTAAAATCTAAAATGGTATAGCCGTAACCACATAGGTTAGGACATTTTGAAAATCCCAAGGCTAGGAATAGTAATACTTTTACCTCCTGCCGACAGCTAGAACAAGAAATCGCATAAAAACAAGTGTTGCCAACAGCATCGGTTGTTTATTTTACCCCATTACCATGATGCGCCAAGGCTGCCATTCCATATTCTGAAGCACGTAACTCCTGATCAGAGATTTCTGGCTCCTTGGTATAGACCGAACTCAGTAAGATATTCAGAACTCCACTTTCTTCAGCTTGACTAACAGCGCGATGTGTAATCAATTCACCTACATTCAGAATCACGTTGTCTTCTGGGTCAAGAATGACACGGGTAACTGGACGACCCAGAGCTTGTTCAATCCGTTGCTTCTTCATTGCCCGTGTGCCGCGTCCTTGTAAGTTTTCTGCCTTCACTTTCAAGGCTTGCCAAAAAGTGTTGAGATTCTCTTGAGCAATACTTGCCCCATCGCGCAGTTGAACTTTGTTTTCTAACCATCTGTCACTTGCGGTAGAACCGACTGCGGTTGCCAGAGTCAGACCGACAGCGTTCAGCAATTCTGCTTCTTTACCGTAAGTCTGGGCCCGATCCAGAAGAGATTCCGTCACAATTTGCCCAGATGCCGCAATAATTAAGCCATCGTTAGCACGCACTGTTTGTACGACTCTACGCCCTCTTGCCTGCTGGATCGCCACATGTCCTACCAGCGAATCAACCGAGTGACGCAGATTAGCGGCGCTACTGTGAGTTAGGCTCCCAATTCGATTGCTAGTAGATTCTGTTGCTGCTTGCAAATTGCGACTGATATTGACAGTCAGGCTACCACCCGTAGCTCGATAAAGTTCATCAAGGATACCCATGCGATCGGCTGCTTCTGCATCGACTAGCGTCACTTCCTGCCCCTGTAGTAGCAGTACATTCCCGTCTGGAGTCAGCACATCCCGCTCAACATGCTTGCCAATCACATATACCTTTTGCTCGGCAGGATCAACCAAATTGTTTGTTAGGGAAGCAGTTGCATCTCGATTGAGGTCTTGCAGTTTGCTGCTAGTAGCATCAGTTACAGCTTGCAATTGCTCACCTGCATTCTGACTTGCTTCCTGTAGCACACGGTTCATACTCTCTACTGAGCTTTGCATCTGCTCATTCACGGTTTGAGATGCTGTTTGCAATCTGCGATTGGTAGTCTCAGCCGATTCTTGTAATCTATCTCCAGTTGCCTGAACAACTCCTCGGATACCACCCACCTGTTCTTCCATCATTTGAGAGGTTTCTGGAGGTACAAAGGCAACATCATAACCAATTTTCAGGGCTTCACGAGCAGGAACGAACGACCGCCCTGAATAAGCATCGGCAAATACACCGCCAGAAACTTCGTATCCTTCCACCAGTCCACTATGCTCATCGAAGAACAAATCGACCAATCCACCGAGGTCAAGTCCCTCAGTAGTCAGAATTCTCTTTTTTCTCAACACGATATTTTGGTGCAGAATCTCTTTAATTGCAGGGACACGATGTGCTTTAACAACAGATTCTTTCGAGTTAACTACGATCGCATCCAACCCAATCGCTTGCACTTCTTCCAAAGGAATCACTTTTGCGTCTCGAAACAGTCCTTTTTCTGCAACGAGAAAACCCAAAAGTTGATTGCGTTTCTGGTCAAAAATTAAATCTATAATTCGGACAACTTTCTCGCCTGTGTCGTAGGTGACGACAACTTTATCTATAACATCACTACCTTTACGCATTTATCTATCCCTCCTATATTGATTTTCTTGTTCAATTACTTGTTGGTTAGTTGCTTGACCTTTAAGCTGAAAATATCGTCCCTCTCTACCAAAACCGGGAACGATATCAATCATGCCAAAGTATTCGAGTAATACCCCAAATATGGCAACAAGGATGATTAAAACAGTTATATTTGCTCCAGAATTAGAGCGTTTTCCTATGAGTCTAGGCATTGTATTTCATTATTTATTGTTGTTTTTTATTGTTGTAAACATTGCTGTAAATGTTATACAAGAAATTTATATCATTAAATTTAGTTAATGTGTTTATTTATTGGTATATACCTTACTTTAGATACTCTTTTGTAATCAAAAGATCCAAACGACATCTTTCCAAAGATAGATTGTTGAGTTAGTTCTTATCAATCTCTTATATAGGACTCATATTTGATTTCTGACAAAACTCAGTACAACTAAGAAGCCTTATTGACTGTAGCAAGATTGCCTATTGCCTATTGCCTGCCTACGCAAATTAGTTCAGAAATCAAAGCGGATTCCTATATTCTTGGAAAGAAATATTTTTGTTAGCCTCAATAGCATTGAATAACTGAAAAGATAATGTCATTTTTCCATTGGGGATTCGTTTCGTCGAGTTATACTGAGCGCATCTCAAAGTTAGGGTTAGGGTAGTACAAACAGCACAGTAAGTAATGTTTACGTTTCACCTAATTAATGAGAGTAATGCACGCGCTATCTTAAGTTGGCGATATGAGCCACCCTATGATTTATATAACTACTCAGAGCCAGAAGCTAATCTACTACAACATATTCTGCACCCCCAGAACACCTTTTACAGTATTCTGGATGAGAATGGCGAGTTAGTAGCTTACTGTTCTTTTGGACAAGATGGACAGGTCACTGGTGGTGATTACAATGAGCAGGCGTTGGATATTGGTATGGGGATTCGCCCTGACTTGACCGGACAAGGAAAGGGTGCTGAGTATGCCAAAGCCGTATTGGAATTTGCCAAAAGTTTATTTCAGCCAAAAGCTTTTCGGGTAACGATCGCAGCATTCAACAAGCGTGCGATCAGGGTATGGCAGAAATTGAAATTCGAGCATCAGCAGTCATTTGAGCGACGAAGTGATGGAATGCAATTTATCGTGTTATTACGATCAGACTGCTGTAAGACATCGCCCAATTGGGAAAATTTAGCTTAGAACAACCCTAGTCATACCTAAACTGACAGTTAAAACAGCAGATGGTAGAGCATCAATGTCAGAATACTGGATCTAATGATGGGAAAATAAAGGTAAGTTAACCATCCTCAAACTGGCTAGGCTATTTAACCAAGACAGGTAAACAGCGAATTTTATCAATCAAAATTTATGAATTCGACCATTCCTTCTCAAACTCGAAAGCCACCTACCCAAGCAATAGGAGCCAAAATTTTCCACTGGTGTAACATCATTAGTCTGTTTATCATGCTCACCAGTGGATTACAAATTTACAACGCCAACCCTGTTTTTGGTGGACGTGCAGGTTTGCACATTCCTCCGATATTTACTTTAGGAGGTTGGCTTGCAGGAGGTAGACACTGGCATTTTGCAGCAATGTGGCTATTCTCCCTAAATCTCTTATGGTATGGAATTTACATTTTAATTACCCGGCGTTGGCGACATCGGTTTGTCGGTGTCAATGACTTCAAAGCATTACAAAAAAGTCAAAATTCTAAGCGTCTAATTTATGCTTGGCATCGGATTGCATATACAGCAATTATTCCTATTTTGCTGCTGGCATTATTTACAGGAATAGGAATGTATAAACCTGCTCAGTTTCCCTGGATAGTGGATTTTTTTGGCAATTGGCAAGCATTGCGAATCGTTCACTTTGCCTCAGTGCCGCTGGTTATCTTATTTGCAGTGATTCACTCTCGATTAGGGCAGAAAGCTGGAGGCGCTCAACTAACAGAATCAATGTTTTAGTAAAAGAAACTCTGGTCATGGAGATAGATAGACGCGGATACTAATAACCAATGACAAATGACCAATAACAAATGACCAATAACAAATGACCAATGACAAATAACAAATGACTCTTTTTAAAAAATATGAACTTTTTTGATAAATTGAATGGAAATATCTTGCAAAATCAAAGCTTACTGTTTGTAGGACTTGATCCAAATCCAGAGATGATGCCTGTGCGTTATGAATCTGAAGAACTCATTGCTGGTTTGGAGAAGTGGTTACAATTCATTATTGCTGAAACTGCTGATTTCGTTTGTGCTTATAAACCTACACTTGGCTTCTACGAAGCGTTAGGTATTCCTGGTTTAGAACTGCTGTACAAAACTTTAGCAGCTATTCCAGCCCACATCCCAGTTATTTTAGATGCCAAACACAGCGACTTAAATACTAGTACCATCTTTGCTCGGACTGTGTTTACAGAATGGCAGGTAGATGCAATAACTCTTAGCCCCTATACAGGACAAGATCATGTAGCACCTTTTTTGGTCTATCAGGGTAAAGCGGTATTTATTTTATGCTGTACTTCTAATCCAGGTGCAGAAGCTTTACAGCAATATCCTACAAACGAATCACCTCTTTATTTACAGGTGGTAAAAGAATCAAAAACTTGGGGAACTCCAGAACAATTGGGTTTGGAAGTGGGAACTACAAAACCTGAAGTATTAGCACTTATCCGAGCGATCGCGCCGGAACGAATTATTATGGCGCGTAGCATCTGGGCGGAGGGTCAAAACCTGAAGCAAATTTTAGAAGTAGGCTTGAATGCTAACGGTGATGGTTTGCTGATTCCTGTTCCTCAAGATATGTTGGGAAACACACAATTATCTGAGCAAATCCAGTCTTTACGCGCAGAAATTAATCAAATAAAAGCTGAAATTATTCACGAAAATTCCACGTGTTCTGTGTGGTTTCCTGATGTTTGTTTGCTAAATCAGCATCCCCATCAGGATTTAATTTTACAACTTTATGATATTGACTGCATTATGTTTGGCAGCTTTGTCCAAGCATCGGGAGCTATATTTCCTTATTACATCGACTTACGCAAAATTATTTCCAACCCTCAAGTTTTTAATCAAGTTCTCACAGCTTATGAGGACATTTTGAAAAACCTGAATTTTGATAGGTTAGCAGGTATTCCCTATGGTTCTTTACCTACTGCGACTGGTTTAGCTTTGCGCCTTCATTGTCCAATGATTTTCCCTCGTAAAGAGGTTAAGGCACACGGAACGCGGAGAGTAATTGAAGGTAACTTTCACCCTGGTGAAACAGTTGTAGTGGTTGACGATATTCTCATCAGTGGCAAAAGTGTCATGGAAGGGGCAGGAAAGTTAGAATCAGCAGGATTAAATGTTAATGATATTGTAGTATTTATCGACCATGAACAAGGGGTAAAAGATAGATTACAGCAAAATGGTTATCGTAGTCATGCGGTTTTAACTATTTCAGAAATTACTAATACTTTGCATCAAGCAGGGCGAATAAATGAGGAGCAATTTTTAGCTTTTGCTGAAAGTTAAAAATTGGAATAGTAGGGAGCAAGGAATGGGGAAATATTTTTCTTATCTATTTTCCCTTAAGTCTATTTAATTCTCAAGTTCAATGTATAAATTAGAATAATTTTGATTTTAAAATTAACTATGAATTTTTCACTGAATCAACTACTTAGATGGTTAATTTTTACGCTACTATTTCCTCTAGCTTTTCTTAATGGTTGGCTAGTATTTTTACTGGTTAAAAATTTTCAACCTGTCGTAACAATTCTTGTCTTGGCTACCTTGCTGGCATTCGTTTTAAACTATCCTGTTTCAATTATTCAAAAGCGAGGACTTAAACGTGGCTATGCAGTAGCGTTAGTTTTTATATCAGCATTGATAATTATCGTTGCTCTGGGCATTACTTTATTACCCATTGTTTTAGAGCAATTTAATGAGATGGTTAAAGTCTTTCCCCAATGGATTGATTCTAGCGAAGAAAAACTTCAGATTGTAAATGAATGGTTTTTTAGACACAGAATAAATGTGAATCTAAGTCAGCTATTAGCAAAAATTACTGAGCAATTACCCAATGAATTAGAGTTTGTTTCAGACAAGCTTTTAAGCATTATCATAGATACAATTGATAGTATTTCTGAGGCGTTAATCATTGTAGTCCTGACTTTTTATCTATTGTTAGATGGGCCAAGGATTTGGGAGGGTATATTTAAGAAGTTACCTGGAAGTATAGCTCAACAGGTAAGCCAGTCTATTCAGCAAAACTTCCAAAATTATTTGATTGGTCAGGGAACTTTAGCTTTGCTGATGGGTGTTTCAATAACATTATTATTTTTAGCTTTTCAAGTCCAGTTTGCTTTACTCTTTGGTTTGGGAGTTGGGCTTTTGAGCTTAATTCCCTTTGGTGATGTTGTTAGTCTTGTTGTAATAACTTTCATTATAGCTACACATAACTTTTGGTTAGCAGTAAAGGTTTTTGCGGTAGCTGTTGTCATTGACCAGTTAATTGATCAGGCGATCGCACCACGTCTTTTAGGTAAAATTACTGGCATTCGACCAATATGGGTATTAATTGCTTTGCTTGTCGGAACCAATGTTGGTGGAGTTTTAGGTTTACTAGTCGCAGTACCTACAGCTGGTTTTATTAAAGATGTAGCAGATGGGTTTTTTAAATCTAGTGATTCCGATAATGCTGTTAATGGTGAAGCAGGATCAGAATTGTTGGCAGAAGAATCAATCTTGCCATGAGTAATGAGTAATAAGTAATGAGTAATGAGTAAATACCCATTTCTCATCCACTTATTACTCATTTAAAGTCCTTTGACATCCTCACCGGGCTAAAGCTACGGTGATTCCAATCTTGACTCCTGACTCCTGAATTCTGTTCGATAAAAGATTGACTCAGGTTTCCATAAGCTTACGATAACTGGAAGACAGAACTGTTGTTTGGATCAATATTTGTACTAATGTCAGCTTGGGTAAAGGTAGTGCCAAAGAGGGTCAATAACAACTGTCCAGTACCAAAACCTGCATTATTAGCGATGCCATCTCCTAATCGGAACTGACTATTACCGTTGACAATACGCACATCTATTGCAGCAATACCACCGAAAGAAAGGATATCTCCCCCTGCTCCTGTTACAAATTCGTTGATTCGGTCTTGACCATCACCCAAGTTATAGCGAATGGTATCGCTGCCATTTCCTCCAGTAAGTGTGTCATTGCCAGCGCCACCATTGAGATAGTCATTACCTGCACCACCGGTGAGATTGTCAGCGCCAGCACCACCAAACAAGGTGTCATTTCCACCGCCACCAAATAGAGAATCAGCGCCTAAACCGCCGTCTAGATAATCATTCCCTGCATTACCAATTAAGGTGTCATTCCCTGCAAAGCCAAAGAGATTATCGTTGCTGCTGGTTCCGGTGAGGGTGTTGTTAAATTCATCTCCAATATTTAGACCAATTGCATCATCTGCGATCGCACCAGTCAGATCCGCTCCCACGAAAATGGCATCAGTGAAATTTGCTTTAGACAGATCAGCGTTTCTCAAGTTGGCATCTGTGAAATTTGCACCAACAGCAAGTCCATTAAAAGAAAAACCTTCTGCGTTGGCTTGGGTAAAGTTAGCTCCACTCAAATCAGTATCAGCAAAGTCAGCCCCACTCAAGTTTGTTACTGTAACATTGCCATTGGCATCTATAAAGGAACTAAAATCAGCACCAGTTAAAATCAAATCTTCTGCGGAAACGTTGCTAAAATTCGCACCACGAAACCTAACATTACCTGACTGTGTTGGATTTAGTAGTTCTACATCACTGATGGAGACATCACTGAAATTAGCCAGGTCAAAAATAGAGTTCTGTAAGGTCAAATCCGTGAAGTTTGTCAGACGAAAGTCAGCCCCCGTTGCATCGACGTTGACCAAAATAGTACTATCCAACTCAGCCTCTAGAAAGCTGGCATTCACGAGCGTTGCACCTGTAAAGTCAGCGGCTTTTAGCTTCGCCTTAAATAAATCGGCTCCCGTGAAGTTAGCACCTCTCAGGTTGGGGCGCTCAGATTGTTCACCACTGAGATTAGCTTCCCGCAAATTAGCATTAGTCAGGTTAGCATTTGATAGATTGATGAATTTCGTGTTAATCAGCGACAGATTAGCCTGTCTCAAATTGGCCCCACTGAAATTGACATTTTCTAATGTCGCCTTGAACAAATTAGCTGGTTGAGAAAAGTTATTATTAGGGGCAAAAATTGCACCAGATGCATTTACGTTAAATAGCTTTGCTTCTTCAAAGTTAGTGCCTCGCAACCCTGTATTGACGAATTGAACATTTGTAAGGGTAGCTTTGAAAAAATTGGAGCCATTTAAGTTTTGACCGTTAAAATTGTTTCCGACTAGGCTTTGTTCACTAAAGTTGAAAGCTGTCATATTATGCTCCTCAAAAAAAATTAAGCGGTTTCAAAGTTAAGGAATCAAGCTGGTTTTTGTACTTCAACTTGTTGTTGAGAAGTTTGTTGTTGCAGTTGCTCTTGTAACCAAGAAGAGAAAAGTTCGTTGAGCAATCGTTGCTGCATAGGTTCGTTAAGTTGGGCTGGTATCAGCTTTTCCAGCCGCACAATTACCCACCAATCTCCGATGTGGGTTGGTGGCGATATCTGCTCTGGTTGGCTGATGGCAAGGATTCGGGCTAGTTTGGGATGGGGTGTACTCAATGCAACTGGCCCCACTAAGCCACCAGCCTGAGCTTCTCCACCTTGAGAGTATTGCCTTGCAACTTCAGCAAAGGACTGTTCGCCTTCTACCAGACGGAAGTAAAGTTCTTGAGCAACAGCCGCATCCCGAAGGCGAATTAAAGAGTAGATAACATGATCAAGCTTTGGCTTGAGTTTGTAAAAGTGCGAGTCTAATTTACTACCCCAAGTGGCTTGTTTAAACTTTTCAATTCTCAGGTTACGGGTTGCTAAATCTAAAAATTGTGTTTCAGTTATGTTCTGCTGCTGCAACCAATTTTGACGTTGAGCTTCTGATGTCAATTGATGCTGTTTGCACAAGTCTTGGTAACACTTGGCTTCTTCTTCTGGTGTGCAGCTAAAGGGTGCGATTGCTTCATCAATCAAAAGTTCTTCCTGGAGCTTTGATAGCAGTTGGTATCGATTCAAGAGAGGGATAATATCTTGAGTTGTTACCGTCTGGTTATGCACTTGTAAGAGTGTTGTTGATGAATTTGAGTGATTATCTTGAGTCGTGGTAATCAGTTCTAACTGAGCTTTTTTATGTAGAGAAATTAGATTACTGCTCTGATTTTCTTGCTGTTGTATCCATT
>NZ_JAWJTF010000316.1:0-2304 GCF_048836525.1 Nostoc sp. CALU 546 | reverse complement strand
CCAAAGGGCATTTCAGCTATACCAGCTAGTGGTGCAGCAAAAACTCGCAATAATGCCAGAAAACGTCCAAAAAATACCGCTTTAGCAGCATTTTGACTAAATTGATCTTTAATAGTCAGTAATCGCACTTCCGAAATCCGAAAAATGCTACCAACTTTTACTAGGAAAGGCCAACCGCTAACCCTACCAATCCAATAGCCACAAGTGCCACCAATGACAGCACCCATGATTGCATCACCGAGAACCAGCCAGAAATTTAGTTCATCGCTGCCAGCTAGAAACCCGCCCACTAAGGTCACGGTTTCACCAGGAAGGGGAATGCCTAAATTTTCTAGCAAAATTCCCAAAAAGATTGCCCAATACCCGTAACTATGGGCGACTTTCTGGATATTTTCTAGTGAAATCAGCTCTAAAGACATCCCGCACCGCCGTCTTTACAAATTTTTACTTTTACTATATCTTTGCTTGTTTTTGCCTGGGGTGTCAATCAAACCAATACATAGAGTTATTAAGTCATTAGTTTTATACTGAATAATCCATAGATTTTAGTCTATGGTAGCTCTTAAATCTTGAATATTAACTATACATTTTTTTAAACTTGTTACCACAAGCTAATATTTATTACAAAGGAAATAAAAAATTTATAGAAAGTTCATAAATATCCATTTAAATTGTGAAAATCTTGTAAAAGATACGGTTGATACCGAAATTGTTAGGCGCTTATGCCTATATTGATGAAAGTTATCACAAATTATACGACATGAATACTGAAATAATCTCTCTCAACTGTACGACTGAAATTGCCCAAATATCTGGGTAAAACAGTCATTTTGCCGTTGAAAGAGAAGACGTATTGATGTCTTTTTTCAATTTTCTGTCAAGTGTTCCAATTACCCTGTTAAATTTATGGCTCTCACACAAGAACTTCAAGTGATTTTGTTTAAACCCCAAGGAAGTATAGATTTGGAAGGTGGTAAGGCTCTGAGTGAACAAATGGCTGAAGTAGTGCCTCAAGCTCATCAGCTCTGGATTATCGACCTAGCAGAAGTCAATTTCATGGACAGTTCTGGGTTAGTGCCTTTAGTTAAAGGTTTAAAAGCTGCACGTCAGAGTGGCTGCCGCTTGGTTCTATGCAACGTGCAAGCTCCTGTACGGTTAATTTTGGAACTTACCCAACTAGATACGGTGTTTGAAATTTTTCACACTTACGAAGATATTTTTACTACCGTCAAAAATAACAGTCTGGTGCTAGCAGGTTAGATAATAAATCTACCTATAGAAGGATGGCATAGTCAAGCAATATTTGCATTTTTTCACATTTTCTAAAGATAACAGTCTGGTGCTAGCAGGCTGATTTTCTTTTTTTCTAGAAAAGTAAGTAAGCACAAGTGCTTAATGACAAGTTGGTATAGGCTGCTTAAATCAGCCTGCACCGATTTGGGTATAAATAATCCCATTGGCTTTTAGCTGTGGGATAAGTCAATTTGAGCTAAATGTTATATATCCGACGTAGCTAGTGTAAGGAAGCAGGAGGTAAGAAAGGCTCGAATGTCAGAGATCCTTTGCCGCACCAATTTCTTACCTCTTAAGATTCCACCATAATGTTAATTTTAGGCATTCTGGGGAGTTGAAATATTAGCTTGTTCGGATGCTGGGCGAGGAAAATTTGGTAAATCAATGCCGCTGTGACTAGCATTACGAGTTTTGAGAGCTAAACGGTAACTCACACTTTGCAGTTCTGCTTGTAGTTGGCGGTTTTCCCGTTGTAGCATTGCTACCTTTTCTCTCACTGGCGTCATCCGCTCCTCAAACTTCCGACGGTAAATTTGAGGTAACTCTTGTACTACTTGCTCCAACATCCGAGTGCGATCGGTGAGTTCTTGGACTGACTGTCGCAATTGGTAAATTTCGGAGTCACGAGTTGTAATTTGCTCTTGGTAGAACGCCACCTGCTGCTCTACAGCCTGGAGTTGTTCTTGTAAAGCATGTAACTGGGTGAGATCACGCTCAAGCTCCGGCTGCTGGGGCATAAAACTAGTATTACCTTTTACCAGCCGGAAGAGTTCTTGAGATAGTTGTTGTACTAATTGATCGCGAAGTTGCAACTCTTGGCGTAGCTGCGATACTTCCGTAGAGAGAACTTGAATATTGGGTGTATCAGATTGGATCACAGTAGCTTAAAGCTCCCATTCAGAATCTTGTCCACTCTTAGGTATAACTGCGGGAGTACTACCTTTGGCAAGTATTTGTTAATTTAGCATTCCCAAATGAGTTACGAGAAATGAAACAGACACAATTTTATTG
>NZ_JAWJTF010000019.1:38647-108178 GCF_048836525.1 Nostoc sp. CALU 546 | reverse complement strand
CCAAGCTAAATAGTGAAGTTCTGCTGTATCTGTTAGTACACCATCTAGATCGAAAATAAATCCTTGGATGTTGGAAGATTGAAGATTGGGGATTGGGGATTGGGGATTGGAGATTGGGAATTGGGGATTGGTTATCTCCGTTGTATCCTTCTCCCCATGCCCCATGCCCCCTTCCCCATGCCCCATGCCCCATTCCCCATGCCCCATGCCCAATGCCCCATGCCCAATGCCCAATGCCCCATGCCCCATGCCCAATCCCCCATGCAAATCAAAATCGTGCCATTGCCCGCGCCAGTGCAGTTTAAACTTCAAGCGCGTCCAGCCTGGGGGCAGATGGGGGTTGGCTACGGGCCCTTTTTCGGTTAATTGAATGCCGCCGAACCCAAAAATTACAGCTTGCCAAATGCCACCAGCACTAGCGCCGTGAATTCCATCATTGGTGTTACCTCGGTTATCTTCAAGATCCACCATCAATGCCCGGATAAACAGTTCGTAAGCTTCGATTGATTTGCTCAAATCTGAAGCTAAGATGGCGTGAACTGCCGGGCCAAGGGACGAACCATAGGTAATATCCGTGCGGGGTGCATAGTAGTCCCAGTTGGTCTGCAATGCTTTTTCGCTATAAGGAAAATCTGCTGATTCCCGCATTAAATAAAGCAGCATCAAGACATCTGGCTGCTTGATTACTTGATATTTGTTGATTCTGTCAACACCCAAGATAGCTTGCATGGAGCGATCGCGCCCTTCATAATCTGCTAAATCGATATCTTCCGATTGAAAAAAGCCCTCGTACTGCTCAATTAATCCTGTTAATGGGTCATGGAGAAACAATATTTTGGCGATGATATCTTGCCAGTGCGTTCGCTTTTGGGAGGTGAGTTTTAGTTTCTGTTCTAGTTCAGTCGCTCGTTCGGGGAATTTGTCAGTCAACCAATCATAAACTGCGATCGCTTTCTCTAAATGCCATTGCGCCATCCGGTTTGTAAAGGCGTTGTTGTGGACTAATTCATGGTATTCATCCGCTCCAATTACTCCCCGAATTTCGTATTGTTCACGTTCAGGATTGAATTCGACTCGGCTATCCCAAAAAATAGCGGCATCCAAAATCACCTCTGCGCCGACCTTTTGCATCCAGTCATCATCACCAGTGGCTTGCCAGTAGTTCCAAATGGCGTAAGGTATATCTGCATTGATATGAATTTCGCGATCGCGGCACCAAATCCGCACGTCTTCACCATAAAAATTACTTTCGAGTGCCCAACGTGGTGTGACTTCATCTCCGGTACCAGCACTTTCCCAGGCAAACATTGCCCCTTTATATCCGTAATGGGCTGCTTTGCGTCTAGCTCCTGGTAAGGTGTGCCAGCGATAACTGAGTAAATTACGAGCGATCGCTGGTTGGGTAAACAGAAACAAGGGCAGCATAAAAATTTCTGTATCCCAAAAAATATGACCGCGATAGCCAAACCCCGAAAGAGTTTTCGCCGGAATACTCACCCGATCATCATGGCGTGGAGCCGCAATCAGCAGTTGAAATAGGTTGTAGCGAACAGCAAAAGTAGCTGTGCTATCCCCCTCAATGAGGATGTCACTTTGCTGCCAAACCTCATCCCACCCTTGCTCATTGGCTTTTAATAAGGTTGCGTAGTCTGGGAGGTGCGCGAGTTTTTCTTGAGCGGCTAGGACTGGTGTTTCCACCTCCCGCGAGGTAAAAACTGTCACTAGTTTTTCTACTGTTACAGTCTGTTGTGCTTTACCCAAGAAGGTCGTGGTCAAGGTTGGATAACCAGGTGCGGTACTGACTTGCAAAGATGCTTCAGTGCCCGATATTTTCATCTTAGCTGCCATACAGAGTTCAATTCGGGAACTGCGGGTGCGGCGTTGCAACCAGATTCCTTGGTCGATCTTGCCTTGATCTAGTCCTTCCCAGTGATTAAAACCCTGATTTTCTGGATAGCCATTGATACTAGCTTGAACTTCAATTAACCCATCAAAATCTACAGGCGTTAAATGGCAGCGTAGCGCCAACACGTGCGGATCTGCAAGACTAGCAAAGCGTTCAAAGCCGATGTCTATAGTGTTTCCACTAGGAGAGCGCCAACGCAGAGAACGGCTGAGAAGTCCCTGACGTAAATCAAGCTGGCGATCGTAGCGCAATATTTCACCTTGATCGAGACGGAAGCGATCGCCATTCACAATCACGATCAAGGGTAGCCAGTCAGGGCAATTTACCAGTTCAGTGTAAACCACCGGCACATCGTCGTAGACACCGTGGATAAAAGTAGCTGGCAATGCATGAGGATAACCTTCCTCAAAACAGCCCCTTGTTCCCAGATATCCATTGCCAATTGTAAAGACGGTTTCTTTAGAGTGCAATTGCTCAGGGTCAAACTGGGTTTCGATTAATATCCAATCTGTGTAGATAAAATGGCGAGAACGACCTTTTGTGTGCATAAGTTGGGGAGTAGGGAATGGGGAATGGGGAATGGGGACTGGGGACTGGGAAATGGGGATTGGGGACTGGGGAATAGGAATTTTGAGCTAGATGAACGAGTCTTTGAGGTGGATGAACGAGTCTTTGAGCTAGATGAACGAGTCTTTGAGGTGGATGAACGAGTCTTTGAGGTGGATGAACGAGTCTTTGAGGTGGATGAACGAGTATCTGAGGTGGATGAATGAGTATCTGAGGTGGATGAATGAGTATCTGAGGTGGATGAATGAGTATCTGAGGTGGATGAACGAGTATCTGAGGTGGATGAATGAGTATCTGAGGTGGATGAATGAGTCTTTGAGGTGGATAAATCCAGTCCCCAGTTCCTAGTCCCCAGTCCCCAGTCGCTCACCCAGCCTTATGTTTTTCCAAA
This sequence comes from Nostoc sp. CALU 546, assembly GCF_048836525.1. NCBI lineage: Bacteria > Bacillati > Cyanobacteriota > Cyanophyceae > Nostocales > Nostocaceae > Nostoc > Nostoc sp. CALU 546. The sequence goes on along the minus strand of NZ_JAWJTF010000019.1, from coordinate 105,314 downwards.
ATCTTTTCGACTCTGGGCTTATAAATGAGATGAAATAAGGTTTCCATATACCGATCTCTGGCTTCGTTATTTTCGGGAGCAACAAAGTTCCAAAAACTAAACATTTTAGCAAGTAGTAATAATTGATTGCTATGTAAATGCCAATTATATTTGTGATGAATTCGCTGACTCATCCATTCTGAAACTTCGTGCCAGTATTCACCATGAGCCTCGCATTTTTCAAGGAAATCTAAAATTTGATTTGCTGTTTCTTCTAAGTTCGTCGGATTAATATTAAATCCGTTTTCTTGGTTTTCGATAATTTCTAAAGAACCGCCAAATTGAGTAGTGAAAGTTGGCAAGCCGGAAATCATCGCTTCTAAAATACTCCGTCCGAAGGATTCAAAGCGGGCAAAATGGACATAAATTCCCTGAGCATCTGCAACTACTCGGTAGGCTTCGCCGAGTTCGCTGCTAGGGATACGCATTCCCAACCAGCGAATCTTGCCATAAAGATTATATTGATCAATAACGTTGTAGAGTTTTTGAATTTCTTCTGCTTCTTCTTTGTTTATAGCTTCATGTGGATGTAGTTTACTGCTTAAAAGAATCAGGTTACAATGCTCTTGCAACGCCTGACTTTTACCAAAACATTCAGCTAAACCAGTGAGATTTTTGATTGAAGTAATAGTATCAACGGCAAATATTGGTCGCTTATTAGGGTAATCTAAATGACCAAATATTTGGGGGTCTTCGCGGCTAAAGAGTAAGTCGTGGATTTGCTTAACAAGGTGAAAATCTCGGTTTTCTTTTTGACTATAGGGAAAGAAAATATCTTCATTTACTCCCGGCGGCACTAAGTTAAATTTAGGACTAAACAAATCAATGCCATCAACCACATGATACAACTGTGGCATTGTAAAGCATTTATACGACTCGTATTGACCTACAGTATCAGGTGTGCCGACAATTTCTTGATAAGATGATGTGATGATAAAGTCGGCTGCATTCATGCTAATCAAATCAGCGGTGAATTGTGCCGAGAAATGATATTTTTCTTCTAAATCTTGCCAATATAAATTGCTAAATAGATATTTAGGTTTTTCTAAGGAATGGGCAATGTTGCACTGGGTGACTTTCATCCGGCGAGATAAAAGAAAGGCTACTAAATTGCCGTCGCTGTAGTTACCAATAATAAGATTAGGTTTGACTTTAAATTGAGCTAGTAATTCTTTTTCTGCATCTAGAGCAAATTGTTCTAAATAAGGCCAAATCTCAAATTTAGAAATCCAATTATTCGTGATTTCTGGATTGAATTCACCAAAAGGAACGCGCAATATCCAAGCATTTTCAGTATCTTCAACTTTTTCTAAGTGCAGATTACAAAATGTCCCTTCACAGTTAGGAATTAGCCGAGTGAGAATAATTACATGGGGTTTAATGCCTAACTGGTCGAGTCCAGCGAGTTTGATTTGTTCACACAGTTCGTTTTCTAAGCTGCGAGCTTGTTCGAGAACGTAGATAACTTGACCGAGTGTTTCATCTCTTCCCAAAACATCTTGCTGTCCAACCCAGCCGTGGATGGAAACAAGGACGACGCGAAAGACGGCGGGGACGCGGGCTACAAATGTTTCTAAAATGCCGGGTTCTGGGGAGTAAATGAGCCGATCGAGGAGTTCTAAGGTTTCGGAGACTCGCGCCGCAGTGTTACCCCAACCTGGCTCAAAACCGAGTTCTTGGAGTTCAAAGCGGAAATTTTCATAAGGTTCATCAGGCGATCGCTCACTCAGCAATTTGAGGGCTGGCTTAATTTGTTTGGCTAACTGAATACCAGAGGGAATGCGATCGCTCAACAATAGGCGAATACCATCGTATTGCAGCCCATGTAACGCTTGAAATAACATTTCTACCCAATATTGGGGGTCAGTCAACAATTGACTGCACAGGTAACGGTTGAGGAATGCTAAACCTTGACCTATATTTCTGGGGTCGTCGATTCTTGGCGAACCTTCATAGAAGGGGTGAAGGTCGATTTCGAGGATGTGGGGTTGGTAACGGTTAACTGAGCGATCTCTCACATCTAACAGCGCTTGAGGCGTCATTTGCTCAAACCGACTCAAATCGGCTGTCAGTTGCCAAACTTCTTGGTTAGCAATTGTGGGTCGAATCACAAACCAAGTACTTTCCTCTTCGAGAATTATTTCGTGGGTGTACTGTATCAGTTTGCCAACAGAAGAAGAGTAGTAAAAATAGGCTGGCTTTTGGGATTGATGACAGTAGTCAGCAAAAGCTTGCAAAATCTCATTTCTCAGGAAGTAACACTTACCTGAAGAACTCAACGTATAAATTAACTGATGTAGAGCAGCTTTTTCATCACCGTTGAAAACAGCTTGAACTAGTTCATACATGATGACGAATCCTAGAAATTTAGCTAGGTAATAACCTCATATTTCTTTCCAGTCTCCGGTTCTGTGAGGTACATCTCCCCCACGATTCTAAATAACTGTAAAAATCTTTACGTCTAGCTCTGGTATGAAACTCTGTAAGTCTATAGTATTAGAGGTTGAAAGAGGGACTTTAAAACAATTCGCACAATTCGCACAATTCGCAATTATGTTATTATCTCGTTCCCATGCTCTGCATGGGAATGGGCTATTAGAGGCTCTGCCTCTAGTCAGACATTGAGTCAGAGACTCAATGAATGCATTCCCAGTCGGAGACTAGGAACGAGATAAGCTAGGTTTTTAGGACTTGTGTGTACACCGTAGCCTTTTTAAGGGAGGTTAGAGGTTGTTTTAAAAGTATTTTGGTGTGATTTTAGACACGTTTGAAACCCCTGCCCTAACCCCCCTTAAAAAGGGGGGAACCGGAATCAAAGTCCCCCTTTTGAAGGGGATTTAGGGGGATCTAAAATTTTTGATACCGACAAGAGGACTTTTCAAACATCCTCTTAGGAGAGAGGAATGGAAGTGAGGTCAAAATTGTACTTCACGCTTGTCGAGAACCGTGATAGGGGCAATTAATTCATTATTTGGGTTCAAAATTTGTCAACACAACATGATGCCTTAACAAAGACATTATTGAAGCTGAATTAAACTCTTCTAATTTGACAGTAAATAACGAAGGCCGATAATTAACACAAAAATGCCATACAGCTTTTTCATCAACTCGCTGCTAATAAACGGCTGATTTGCAAACAATGCTCCGAAGAAGTTACCCACGATTAAACCAACTGCAATAATCAGGGCATATTTGATATTAAGATTACCGTTGCGATGGTAAACTAAGGCTGCTAAAATCCCAATTGGCAAAATTTGAGCAGCCACAGAAGTTCCTGTAGCTAACTTCTGATCTAAACCAATTACTAACACCATTGCGGGAATCATAATTGCACCGCCACCAATACCAAACATCCCGCCCGCAACGCCAGAAACTAAACCGATTAACAACAGTTGGATCAAGATATTAGACATAAAAATGGTTGCTGATTACAAACTATAAATTAATTTTCTGTGAAAAGATTGATTTTGGTAGCATTCCATGTACACCTTTTTGGGGACTGTTCACAACTTGAGTAATGTGAAAATTCACAGCTAAACTACACAATACATAAGCATCTTCTGGCGACAAATTTGCAAAGCGTTCCAGAAAATCAATCATGTTTTTTAAAGCTAGTTCTAAGGCTTCATCTAAGGTTTGAGCAAAGCCCATTGTGATGATATGAGTTGGAGTTTCGGCAATTGGTGTTGTTAGTTGTAAATCCTTGCGAAGTTTGAGGGTAATTCTACCGTTCATGGAAGTTTCAATGGCGGTAACATTTACCTCGCCATCTCCTTGTGCAGAATGCCCATCACCAATAGAAAATAATGCACCTGGTACGAAAATCGGCAAAAATAAACGAGAACCAGCTTGTAATTCCCGATTATCGATATTACCACCGTAAGAACCTGGTGGGATAGAGGTTCGAGAGGTTTCTGGAGTAGCAACACCAAGAATCCCAAAAAACGGTTTGAGAGGAATTTTTATGCCAGCACCCACAGGAAATTCAGCGATATTGTTTGCTAAATCTAGAGGAATGAATCTCAACGCAGGTTGAGAAAACTGATGTGGTAAAGCTCCCCAATCTGTACGAATGGCATTAAAGCCTACAGGTAAACGAGGTGCGATCGCACCTAATTGTACTTCTAAAACATCCCCTGGTTCAGCATCGCGCACATAAATCGGCCCTGTAAGTAAATGCGGCCCTCCAGCAATTTTGCGTTCTGGTAGAAGATTTTGGCAGATGTCGAGAAATTCTGGTGTGAGAAACTCAGGTGGTGCTTTGTCATAAACGTAGTAACCAGTATAAGTTTCTACATCAATCGTATCGCCAGAATCAATGGTCAGTGCTGGTTTTAGCAGATGCGAGAAACCACCTAGATGTACAGTTTCTTTTGAAGCTTTTAAAATGTAATGAGTCATAACTGTTTTGTTTTTATAGGACTCCTATTTGATTTTTGAACAATCAAGCTGCCTAGAAGCTTGACATACAAAGCTTTTCATTAGAGCGATCGCAACCAAAAGAGTTGTATTTTCACTAAAGTATAAGATTGCTGGAGTGAAATTTAAGTAAAAGCTTGCTATTACGGAAAACAATTTCTTAAATTCACATTTCGGTCATTTTCTCAGTAAAAATATGTTTTATAACATACCAGGATTTATACTGATTATTTTTAAGTATTAAAAGATATGATGTACTAAGTAAAGCAGTGCTAATTCTGATCGGACAACCAAACCGATTGCCAGCCACTTGTCTATTTTTAGGAGCTTTGAAATGAAATCAATACTTGAGTTGATTGAGCAGAAGAACCAGGAATATGCTCAGTTGCCGTTTTTTGAGTATATGAAAGACGAGACAATTGACCCACGACAGAGGCTAGCATTTGCACCTGTAATTGCTCCACTGGCACTGGAATTCAGTGAATTGTGCAAACGAGTTCTCAGAGATGAGCCAACGACTAATTACATTCAAGAGATGGTCAATTTGCACACGCACGAAGAACATTTCCACTGGCAATGGTTACTGGAAGACATGGGTAAGATGGGAATTGACTATCCGATGCGGTTTAGTGATGCAGTACGATTCATTTGGAGTGAGCATACCAGGGTTTCCCGTTCCATGTTTCCTCTATTTGAACGGTATACTCTTGGGGCAGATCCCATTATTAAATTAGTTGCCATTGAGGTATCTGAAGTCACAGCAAATGTCTTCTTCCGTTCAACCATGTCTGCGGCTCTGCAACTGCAAGAAATGACTAAAACAGAGTTCCGTTACTTTGGTATGCGTCATAACCATATTGAAAATACCCACACTCTCCATACTCCTTCTTCTTTGCAAATAATCAAAGAGATTGAGGTGTCAGAAGAGATTCGTCAACAAGCACTTGAATTGATTGATGTGGCGTTTAAGTACTTTACAGACTTGATCAATGAGTTTTTGGTCTATATTAAGACTCATTCTTATCAAGAACCATTTTTTAAGGTGTATGAACCAGAGCGATCGCTAAAAGCTGTCTAAGAGGTTGTTTGAAAAGTCCTCTTGTCGGTATCAAAAGTTTTAGATCCCCCTAAATCCCCCGATAAATTGGGGGACTTTGACTCTGGTTCCCTTTTTAAGGGGGGTTAGGGGGGATCAAAAGTGCCTAAATTTACAGAAAAATACTTTTCAAACATCCTTTAAGCTATCTGCTTAGTTTGCATTCATTCTGTGAGGATAATATTATCAGCTGCTTTCATGTTGACTTCGCTGCATGAGTCAACAAATTCCCGCCCAAAAAATTACTGGATAAATTGTGAGATTGCAAGTGGATTAGGGAAAACTGAACTCAGATTATCCAGTGGCAGCTATTATGGTAGAGAATCGAGTTAATGTTCCCGGCTATGGGATTGGTGAAAGCATCTACACCAGTACTCGCACTCTGGTTTACCGAGGTTGGCGACAGGCTGATCAAACCCCAGTTGTCATCAAACTTCTGAAAAATGCCTATCCTAGTCTCATTGAGTTGGCTCAATTCAGAAATCAGTACACAATTGCGAAAATCTTAAATGTCTCTGGGGTTGTTCGCATCTATAGTCTGGAGAATTGCCAAAATCGACTTGCCCTGATCCTGGAAGACTTTGGCGGAGTTTCTTTAAAGGAGTACACCGCTTTTAGAAGGAAAGGACTCAGCGAGACACAAAATCAGGAAAACTCCTCATCCCTTCATCCTGATTTCTTGACTGAATTTCTCCAGATTGCGATCGCACTAGCCGATATTCTGGGTGATCTCTACCATCACCAAATCATCCACAAGGATATCAAACCTGCCAATATCCTGATTAATCCCACCACCAAGCAGGTGAAACTCATCGACTTTAGCATTGCTTCACTGCTGCCAAGAGTTACCCAACTTTCAACCAGCCCTACTATTCTAGAAGGAACTCTCGCCTACCTTTCCCCCGAACAAACCGGGCGAATGAACCGAGGGATTGATTACCGCACTGACTTCTATTCTCTGGGTGTCACATTCTATGAACTGTTAACGGGACAATTGCCATTTCAATCTGATGATTTGATGGAATTGGTGCATTGTCATATCGCGAAACAACCTGCTTCTTTGGAGCAATTCAAAATTCCTCAAGCAGTTTCAGATATCGTGATCAAATTGATGGCGAAGAATGCCGAAGACCGCTATCAGAGTGCATTAGGGCTAAAACACGATCTGGAAACTTGTTTGATTCAATTGCAGAAAAATGGCAATATTGTGCCCTTTGGGCTAGGACAGCGGGACGTTTGCGATCGCTTTGCGATTCCCGAAAAACTCTACGGTCGGGAAGTAGAAGTTGCAATGCTGCTAGCAACTTTTGAGCGGGTGCGCCAAGGAAATTCTGAACTAATGCTGGTGGCCGGTTCCTCTGGCATTGGTAAAACAGCAATTGTCAACGAAATTCATAAACCGATCACCCGTCAGCGGGGATACTTTATCAAGGGCAAATTCGATCAATTTAATCGTAATATTCCCTTTTTTGCTTTGGTGCAAGCGTTTCGAGACTTAATGGCACAACTGCTGACAGAGAGTGATGCCCAAATTGAGCAGTGGAAGACCCAAATTTTATCCACATTGGGTGAGAGTGCCCAGGTGATTATTGAGGTGATTCCAGAACTCGAACAGATCATTGGTCAACAGCTCTCTGTCCCAGAATTATCAGGCAGTGCAGTCCAAAGCCGCTTCAATTTGCTGTTTCAGAAATTCATTCAAGTATTCACAACCCAAGACCATCCCCTCGTCATTTTCCTCGATGACTTACAGTGGGCAGACTCGGCTTCATTAAAGCTGATGCATCTGTTGATGAGTGAAGCAAACAACTCTTATTTGCTAGTGATTGGAGCATATCGAGATAACGAGGTTTCGTTTGCACATCCCCTAATGTTGACCATCGAGGAGATGCGGCAAGAGGCAATTACAGTTAGTAGTATTGTCCTTTCTGTGCTTACCCAGACCGACCTGAATCAACTGATTGCAGATACCCTCAAATATTCACCAGAACAAGCCCTAGCGATCGCCAATCTGGTATATCAACAGACCAAAGGCAATCCATTTTTCACGAACCAGTTTCTCAAATCGCTGCATGAAGATGGGTTAATTGCGTTTGCTGCCAAAACAGGCAGTTGGCAGTGTAATATTGCTCAAATCCGAGCGCTTTCTTTTAAAGAAGATATTGTGGAGTTTGTGGCGCTGCAACTCCAGAAATTACTACCACAGACTCAGGATATTCTCAAACTGGCTGCATGTATCGGCAATCAGTTTGATTTAGAAACCCTATCGCTTGTCTATGAAAAATCTCCAGCCCAGACCGCAGCGGATTTGTGGCCAGCCCTCAAGGATGGATTAATCTTGCCCAGTGGGGAAGGGTATACATTTTTTCAGGATGAGTCTGTTGTCATGGATGATTTGACAAATGACAACGAATCAATAACTATTACCTACAAATTTCTCCACGATCGCGTTCAACAAGCCGCTTATTCACTAATTCCGGCGAATCAAAAACCAGTAACTCACCTCAAGATTGGTCAATTGCTGTTAAACAATACCCCGGAAACTGAGCAAGAAAAGATCATTTTTGAAATTGTCAACCAACTGAATGTTGGGATAGAACTGATCGTAGCCCAGCCCGATCGCGATCAACTGGTACAACTCAACCTGTTGGCAGGACGGAAAGCTAAGTCTTCCACAGCTTACCGAGTAGCAATTGAGTATTTGACCATCGGGATTAGTTTATTGAGATCCGACTGTTGGCAAAGTCAATATGAGTTGACTTTGGCACTGCACGAATTAGCAACTGATGCTGCTTACCTTTGTGGCGCGTATGAACAGATGGAGGAATTCGCCCAAACAGTGATGCAGCAAACGAAAACTCCACTGGATCAAGTCAGCATTTACGAAACCAAAATCCAGGCGTATACAGCTAAAAATGATGTGCTAGGTGCGATCGCGATCGCCCGTCAGGGAATGAGTCAGTTTGGTGTGGTTTTCCCAGAAACACCCACTTTCCAAGATATTCAGCAAGCCCTTCAGGAAACCGCTACCTTAATTCACGGGCGTGACATTGCTTCCTTGGTTGACTTACCAGTGATGACAGCAAAAGACAAGCTAGCAGTCACTCGAATTGTGGCAAACGTTGCTCCCGCCGTTTACATCGCCGAGCAAAATCTGTTTCCGCTACTCATATTGTCCCAAGTCAAAGCATCAATTCACTATGGGAATGCTCCCTTTTCTGCCTTTTGTTATGCCTGTTATGGCATTCTCTTGAACGGAATTCTTCAGGATATTGAAACAGCCGATCAAGTTGGCAGTCTTGCTTTGGCACTAACTGACAAATTTAATATTAGCGACATCAAACCTACTGTATTTTATGTTGTAGGTGCTTTCATCACTTATTTAAAGTCTCCACTAAAAAAATCTTTACAGCTCATGTTAGAGGGCTACAAGATTGCCCTAGAAACTGGAAACGTATACTACGTGGGCTTCAATACGAAAGACATCTGTCAGTATTCTTATTTCCTAGGTCAAGAACTGGACTCGTTAGAGCAAGACATAAGAGCTTACAGTCATGTTTTAGAAAATTTTAAGCAAGGCACGACCCTCAACTACTGCCGCATCTTCTGGCAAGTAGTTTTGAACTTGCTCGGCAAGGCTGAGAATCCCTGCACTTTAACAGGTGAGGCACTTAACGAAGCAGAATTTGTCACCCAACTGGTTAATGCCAATGAGTTGACTGGGCTTCACTACTTTTGGCTCCACAAATTGATTCTCTGTTATCTGTTTGAAAACCTCTCTGAAGCAGTGGAAACAGCCACTCAAGCTAGAGAATATCTAGTTGCAGGCATGGGCTATGCCACCGTGCCGATGTTTTATTTCTATGATTCACTGACGGCTTTGGCAGAGTATTCTACGGCTACACCTTCTTGGCGAGAAACATTGCTGGAACGAGTCACAGATAACCAGAGAAAAATGCAGACTTGGGCGCACCATACACCCATGAATTATTTGCACAAATTTGAACTGGTAAAAGCTGAAGAATGCCGAGTGTTAGGGCAAATGGGGCAAGCAGTCGATCTCTACGATCGCGCGATCGCTGGGGCAAAAGTCAATGGATACATTCAAGAAGTTGCCCTCGCTAATGAACTAGCTGCCCGATTTTACCTGGAATGGAACAAAGAGCCGATCGCTCAAATTTACCTAGCAAATGCCTATTATAGTTACCTCAACTGGGGAGCAGTAGCCAAAGTCAACCAGTTGTCCCATCAATATCCTCAATTCTTGGCTACGATCCAACAGCCGCAAGAAACTGTTTCTTCCAACCTCACCCGCACCACTACAACCGGATTGGGACACACTAGTTCTGGTGGGTTTGAAGCCTTAGATTTAGCAACAGTAATGAAAGCCTCTCATGCCCTAGCGGGAGAAATTGAGTTAGAAAAGCTGTTGACAACCCTGATGCAAGTCGTGATCGAAAATGCCGGGGCTGAAAAATCTGTCCTCCTACTGCTTCAAGATGATAACTGGGTGGTTGCAGCTCAAAAAACCAGCAAAGTGATCGTGGAAACGGGTGTTACAAATCCAATTCCTCAAGCAGAGGAGCGATTGGGTGAAAACCTTGGGATAAAGAATCTACACTCCCTTCCGCTTTCAGCCAGTCAGGATATTCCCAAAGCGGTTGTGAACTATGTCTCACGTACCTCCGCAACCCTGGTACTAGATGATGCTCGCACAGAAACTACCTTCGCCAACGATCCCTACATAATGCAATGGCAACCCAAAAGCTTGCTATGTACGCCCATTCATAATCGTGGCCAGCTAATTGGTATCCTCTACTTGGAAAACAGTTTGACGACTGGAGCCTTTACCCAAAACCGTCTTGAGATTTTGCGGCTACTCACAGCACAAGCTGCCATCTCGCTGCAAAACGCCATGTTGTATACCAATTTAGCTGTGGCAAAAACTCAATTAGAAGACTACAGTCATACCTTAGAAGACAAGGTGCAGCAGAGAACTTTTGAGTTGAATGATAAAAATCAGCATCTCTCGGAAACCTTAGAGAAACTTCAACACACGCAAACTCAATTGATTCAAACTGAAAAAATGTCTTCGTTAGGACAAATGGTGGCAGGTGTTGCTCACGAAATTAACAACCCGATTAACTTTATTTATGGCAACCTCACCTATACCAATGAGTATTGTCAAGATTTGCTGCGCTTGGTTGAGCGCTATCAGCACTACTATCCTCAACCGTTGGCTGAGATTCAAGAAGAACTAGAGGCAATAGATTTCAAATTCCTCAAGTCAGACCTACAAAAACTGCTGCAATCAATGAAAGTGGGGGCAGATCGCATCCGCCAAATTGTCCTTTCTCTCCGCAATTTCTCTCGCCTGGATGAGTCCGAAATGAAACCTGTCAACATTCACGAAGGCATCGACAGCACCTTGCTAATTTTACAGCACCGCCTCGAAGGGAAAACACACCGTCCTGCAATTGATGTAATTAAGGAATATGCACAGTTGCCAGAAGTTAACTGCTATGCCAGCCAGATTAATCAGGTGTTTATGAATATTCTCAGCAATGCTATTGATGTATTGGATTCATCCTTTGCAACAACTGAACATAATAAACAAGCAACAATTCCCACCATCCGAATTCGTACTAAAATGACTGATGCCCATACAGTCACTATTCAAATTGCAGATAATGGGTCTGGTATGTCTGAAGAAGTGAAGCAGCATCTATTTGACCCCTTTTTCACAACAAAACCTGTTGGACGAGGAACGGGCTTGGGATTATCGATTAGCTACTCTATTATGGAAAAACATGAGGGACAATTAAGTGTAATATCGGAACAAGGAAAAGGAGCGGAGTTTTTCCTTGATATCCCCTTAAAAAAGCTGGTTCCTTCCTCTGTAGGTTGACCGCGCCAATTTAGGATTTTGGATAATGGAATTGGTTCTTGGGTTCGATCAAGGCCGCTATGCCTGCTCTCAAATCTAAAAGAAGTTCCTTCCGACGCTTTGCGATCGCCAATCTAAAATCCAAAATGGTTTAACTCTATGCTGATTAGTTTTGTTAAAAGCTAGGTCATACCAATTTGAAGAAAGAAAGTTACAGATTCAAACCTGAAATCTCAGATAAAATCTGACACCTCTAAATTACGAATTACGAATTACGAATTACGCCAAGCCGTACTAGATGTGATTTAGCTTATCATTATCTCAACAATTTGCTCTCTAACTCCGTGGGGAGTAAATAAAAACAATTTGAGATCGGGAATTTGGAGGGGGTTGCAGAGTGACTGATGATGAACGCATAGTCAATACACAACAGATTTATCCAAAGGACTTTTCCTGGGGATTATGGCCTGTTCTACCACTCTACCCTTACGGTAGGCGGCAGACAATTCGTAAAGAGGTGCTTAAGGACACAATCTGGAATTTTGACCAGATTCAGGGCATTTTCTACGTAGTTGTGCCGATTCGTATGACTGTGGTTAAGCTGGAAACTGGGGGTCTTTTGATCTACGCGCCTGTTGCACCAACTCCAGAGTGCATCCGGCTTGTGAATGAATTGGTGGCAGAACATGGCAATGTTAAGTACATCATTCTGCCAACTATCTCTGGTATAGAACACAAAGTTTTCGTTGGCCCCTTCGCCAGATACTTTCCCACTGCACAGGTATTTGTGGCTCCCCATCAGTGGAGTTTCCCGCTAAATCTCCCCCTTAGTTGGCTTGGCTTACCCCCAAAACGAACTCAAGTACTTCCAGAAGATAGTAGCAAAACACCCTTTGCTGATGAGTTTGATTACGCGATTCTGGGCCCCATCGACCTTGGCCCTGGTAGGTTTGCAGAAGTTGCTTTTTTCCACAAGCGATCGCATACTCTTTTAGTCACTGATTCTGTACTTTCGATCCCAGAAGATCCACCTGCGATCGTTCTATTAGATCCATATCCCTTACTATTCCATGCCAAAGATCGTGCTTCTGATATTGTTGCAGACATTCAGGAAAATCGCCGTAAGGGTTGGCAGCGCATCTGTTTGTTTGCTTTGTATTTTCAACCAAGGGCACTAGATATACCCCAATGGAGTCAGGTGTTGCAAGATGCCTTGAAAGCACCACAACGCTCAAGGAAAGCATATTTTGGATTGTATCCCTTTAAATGGCAGTCAGATTGGCAGCGATCGTTTTATGCTCTGCAAGGGAATGGACGTTTGTTTGTCGCACCAATTTTACAAACGCTAATTCTCAACCGCGCACCAAAAGAAACTATCGACTGGGCTGAAAAAGTTGCTCGTTGGGATTTCCAGTGGATAATTCCCTGCCACTTTGATTCACCGATTAAAGCCGAACCGCATCAGTTTCGTCAAGCTTTCTCTTTTTTGGAAAAGCAGCCTGCTGTCAGTGGGGGTTTATTCAGCAGTAGCAGCTATCCTTTACCAGAGGAAGATTTTAAAGCACTTAGGGAAATCGATACAGGTTTAAATAAGTTTGGCATTGTGCCAGCACCAAAGGAGAAAGTATGAAACCAATTCGCAATTCGCAATTCGCAATTCGCAATTAAACTAAGCCACCCACTAGGAGTGGGGTTTCGACCTACCTAGGACTTACGCACTGTACAACTTAATCATGGTATGCATATAGGAAAATGGGTCGTTTCAGCCTTTTATCTACTCTGCAATGGTATTATACGAATTACGAATTACGAATTCCCTTAAATCGTTCTTTTGCTGCCTGAAACGCTTCTTGCATCACCAACTGAATTTTTTCGGGATCGGGTTTCTTACCTCCCATTAAATCACCAAAATAAACGCAAGCTGCTTCCCCTAGTGCCCAGGTATAGGCGGCTGCCCAAGAGGCTGCGATCGCACTACCAAAACCTGGTATAAATTTAATTAGCTCCCGTGCAATTGCTTGTGCTAAAAAACCACCTGCGATCGCACTCACAACTCCCCCCGCCTGAGATGGTGTAACTGTTTGCCCATATAATTTACCTAACAATCCCACCATTGATACTTGCAAAGCAGTGAGTACAGGCATTGTGGCAAATGGCAAAGGTACAGCGGCGAGAGTGGCAGACATAATCGCAAATGGCAAAATATAACGGCGTGCAGCATCTCGATAAAGGTTGCCAATTTGCTTCCCAACTTCTTCTTGATCTAATAGCTGATAAATCGCCTGTGCTTCTGCTTGTGGGAGTAGTTCTGCTAAGGAATCTCGCAGCGCTTCTAAGCCATAAAATACCGGAGTGTAGCCATCTTCTTCTAAAGTAAAGTCAATTAGTACAGAGCGGTCAGTTATTCCTGCGAAGGCTTGTTGCATTGCGGCAAATGCGCGGTTGACTTCCTCATAATCTGGTGGATAGGCGGGATGATCAACAGTATTGGCAGGATAAACTTCATGCAAACAGGTAACTACCAACAGACAGGGAATGTCTGGATACTTCTGGCGTAGTTGTTGAGCAATTTGTCGTAGCGTGTCAGTTGCAAAATCGTTGATTTTGACGGTCAAAAGGAGAATTCTGGCGGAACGAGTTTGCTGTTGTAAATCGCTAGCTAATTCCTGAATAATTCCCTGGGTATCTTGTTTAACATCGCCTAAACCTACCGTATCAGTAAAAATCAGTAGCGGCAGGTCATTAGAAGGATAGGCATAGCGCTGGGTGTTTTGCGTGTGGGGACGAAATCCCTGACCAATAATTTTGGCAGAAACTCCCGTCAATCCCCGCACAATTGAACTTTTTCCGGCTTGGGGTTTACCAATCAGTAGCGCTTCTGTGGTTGGCAGTTCGGCTCGGATTTTCTCTAAAATCTCTGTAACCTGAGCCTCACTCACACTAAACCATTCAACAACTGTCTGTGCCAGTTGTTCTACGGGTAAGAGTTGCGTTAGACGTGTTGTTGTTTTGTTCCAGACATCACCAATGCGGTTTGTCCAGGAATTATCGACGGATTTGGTAGTTGTTCCATCGGTCGGTTCACTCAATTGCTGAGAATCAGTTAAGGGTGAGTCAGCATCACGTTGCTCAGTCATTTACATCCAAACGGTAGATAGCTGTCATTCATTCAGGACACTTCATGGTGTTTAAGATTGAAATTATTAACCTAGAAGACCCTTATTACTCATCTTATAGCGATTCTCAAAGGGATAACCAGTACCGTTAGTAGTGTAATTAACTTGGGCGCAAGCCTTCCGTGAAGCATAGCGGAGAGGAAAGTTTGGCCCCCTTACCCATATCTTTCTTAACAAACAGACAAAATACTTAAACAGGACTTACGCAAACGGTAGCCGAAAAGAATGATTTTCAGGTATTGGTCTGTCCCATTAGTTCTGAAGGGTTATAAAAGTTTGTAGTAAGGACTTTAGTCCTGAATTTTTAAGCACTTAAGTGCTTACTACAAACCCTGCAAAATTAATGGGACAGACCAGTAGTAGTCTGTCAAATTCATTTTGACGGTTTTCGAGACGCGATAAATCGCGTCTCGAAAACCCACAAATTTGTACAATTAGCCCTTACCTTAACCCAAGCGTATTGGTTTTGTCTGTGTAGCCGCGACTTCTAGTCACTTCTAGTCGCTCCCCTAGTTCTCCCCGATTTTTACCTAATTTCAAATTATCAACATAAAATTTGTTAACACTTTTAGCGATACCAAACTTTTCAACATCCTATGAATGAAGATAGAACATTTTTTCGTATATTTGGTTCAATATTCGGCGGTGTTGGCAGCATAATTGCCGTCACGGGCATAATTATTGGACTGAATACTCGTTCCTTTGTGACCTCTGCAATCCCAGCACAAGGGACAATAATTGATTTGGTACGACGTTCATCAACTGATAATAAGGGTCGTTATTCTTATGTCTACTATCCAGTGGTGAAATTTACCACTTCCTCTGGTGAAACAACGGTTTTTGAAGCAAATTCAGGCAGCAACCCACCAGAATTTACTAAAGGTCAGCAGGTAGAAATACTATACAGTCCTGAAAAACCAAATTCTGCCACGATCAACTCCTGGCTAAGTTTATGGTTTTTGCCTATGATGTTTATCAGCTTAGGATCAATTTTTGCCTTGGTTGGCGGAATTGTATTAGTCAGGTCGTTTCCGCGTTTGATAGGTTCTAAATAAAAGTATTTTGGGAACGGAATAGACTGATTTTTTCATCTTGCATCAAAGTTACTACTAAAATCTCCATTAAGAAAACGAAGAATACAGCAACGTAGATGCAATAAGTATTTGAGGCAGTAATACCTATGTTTGAACCCTATGCCATCCGCACCGAAGCTGATTATCGTGCTGCACTGGATGAAATTGAAAGATTGTTTGATGCGGAATTAAATACACCAGAGTTTGACCGCTTGGAAGTTTTAACTACGCTTGTGGCAGCATACGAGCAAAGGTGTTATCCAATAGAACCACTAGATCCTATTGAAGCAATTTTATATTATCTCGAATTCCGTGAGTTGTCTTTGGATGAATTAGAACCAATTAAACAAGCGATGTCTTAGAGCTTATTTGAACAGCAAATACACCAGGCGATTAGAAATCGCGGCTACACAAACAAAGTCCGCCTGTGCGGACTTAAGAAATTGGAAACCCGCGTAGTGGGTAAAGTCCCGTGCTTCACGCAATGCTTTAAAGTAATGAGTAATGAGTAAGGAGTAATGAGTGGATGAAAAATGGGCATTTACTCATTACTTATTACTCATTACTCATTACTCCTTCTTAAGAGCGCCTTTAGGTCGGTGAGGATGTCAAAAATGACAACTAACTAAACACGCGACTTGACAAATTTTTCCAATCTATCCATTCCCTTTTCAATCGTCGCCATATCTGTGGCGTAGGAAAGGCGAATGTTGTCATCAGCGCCAAAAGCAATTCCGGGAATGACTGCAACTTGATGTTGTTCCAGCAAAGCGTCACAAAATTCTAGAGATTTTAGACCGGTTTTGCTGATATCAGGGAATAGATAAAAAGCGCCATCTGGTTTTGCGGTACTCAATCCGGGAATGGCGTTGAGTCTATCTAGCATTACCTGTCGGCGTTTGGCGAAGGCTTGACGCATTTCTTCGACACAATCTTGAGAACTTTCTAAAGCCGCGATCGCACCATATTGGGCAAAGGTACAAACGTTAGATGTACTATGTCCTTGGATGGTACTCGCTGCTTTAATGATTTCCACGGGCCCTGCTAAATAGCCAAGACGCCAGCCCGTCATGGAATAAGCTTTCGCAAACCCATTACTGATCAAAGTCCGGTCAAAAATTTCCTTCCCAAGAGAACCGATGCTGATATGTTCTGCACCGTCGTAGAGAATCTTTTCGTAAATCTCATCAGAGACGACTAAGATATCTGCATCAACTACTACCTGCGCCAGTGCTTTAATTTCATCTGGTGTATAAACCATCCCAGTGGGATTAGATGGGGAGTTGAGGATAAATAGCTTAGTCTTAGGCGTGATTGCTTTACGGAGTTGTTCGGGAGTAATTTTATAACCGGTCGTAGCATCTGTGGGCACAATTACCGAAACTCCACCGACCAAAGTCACCATTTCGGGATAACTTAGCCAGTAGGGTGCAGGGATAATTACCTCATCACCTGGATCGATTAGCGCCACCATTAAGTTGTACAGAGAATGCTTACCGCCATTGGTGACGATGACATTCTCTGACTTGTAATCAAGACCGTTATCAGTTTTAAGCTTACGGGCGATCGCTTCCCTTAACTTTGGTTCTCCGGCGGCGGCACCATATTTGGTTTTGCCTTCATCCAAAGCTTTGACTGCTGCGGCTTTAATATGCGCCGGGGTATCAAAATCTGGTTCTCCAGCGCTAAAACTACAAACATCTATTCCCTCTGCCTTCAATGCCTTAGCCTTGGCTGCGATCGCTAAGGTTAATGAAGGTGTTACCTGACTTACTCTTGCTGCCAGCTTCATTCTTACTTTTTTTTGGCAAATCTTTCACTTATCTAAGGATATCCCAGAATCCCTACCAAGATTTGCTTTTTCTGAATTCGTTGGGGATTGGGGAGATGAGGCAATACACTTCGGTTAAGGCAAGATGACAGGGGACAGGGGACAGGGGACAGTGAATAATCTCTAACCTTTACCCTTTACCCTGTAACCTGTACCCTATTCCCTTACCCATTCCCTAAGCTATCGTCACATCCGGCGACAAGTAAACATCTTGAATGGTGTGGAATAGCTTCACGCCTTCTTCAAAGGGACGCTGAAAGGTCTTCCGCCCAGAAATTAATCCTGAACCACCAGCCCGTTTGTTAATTACAGCAGTGCGAACGGCTTCGGCGAAGTCATTTTTCCCAGTCGCGCCACCAGAATTAATCAGTCCCACACGCCCAGAGTAGCAATTCAGCACTTGGTAACGAGTTAAATCAATTGGATGATCGGTTGTCAATTCTGTGTAAACCCGCTCATCGGTTTTGCCGTAACTCTTACCACTGGCTTTGGCAACTGCACCATAACCATTGTTAGTTTCGGGTAACTTTTGTTTGATGATGTCGGCTTCAATGGTGACACCCAAATGATTCGCTTGTCCGGTGAGGTCGGCTGCAAGGTGGTAATCTTTATCTTGTTTAAAGGCATTATTTCGCAGATAGCACCAGAGAATAGTAACCATCCCTAGTTCATGGGCGCGTTTAAAAGCTTGGCTGATTTCTTTGATTTGTCTGGTAGAATTCTCGGAACCAAAGTAAATTGTCGCACCTACGGCGGCTGCCCCCAAATTCCAAGCTTGTTCCACATCAGCAAATAATACTTGGTCAAATTGATTGGGGAAAGTCAGCAATTCGTTGTGATTGATTTTGACAATAAAGGGAATTTTGTGGGCATATTTGCGCGAAACTATACCTAATGTCCCTAAAGTAGTAGCAACAGCATTGCAACCTGAAGCGATCGCTAGCTTGACAATATTTTCTGGATCAAAGTAAATCGGATTGGGCGCAAAAGACGCACCTGCTGAGTGTTCAATCCCTTGGTCTACTGGTAAAATAGATAAATAACCTGTGTTTGCCAGACGACCAGTAGAATAAAGTAGCTGGAGATTACGCAATACTTGAGGGTTGCGATCGCTGTTAAGCCAGATTCGATCTACAAAATCTGACCCCGGCAAATGTAGTAAATCACGAGAAACTTTTGCTTTGTAGGTAAGCAGGTCTTCTGCCTCTTTACCTAGCAATGACTCGATAGAATTAGCCTCTATGAGCGTTGTAGTCATAGCGTTTTCCTCAGAATTTGAGCAAATGACCTTTGTCTTTAAGATAGCATTTTTAATATTGTTAACCTGGTTATGCAAGCATTAACTATATGTAAAATCTTTCTGATATATAGTAATCCGATTTGATTTCTGAATCACTCGTAGAGGTAAGGAACTGGGGATTAGGGGCAATGAGGACTGGGAAGAAGGAATAAAGGTGTACTAAGTTTTTTTCAAAAATCAAATATGAGTCCTATAGCAATCTTAAATCATTTGTAAAAACTTGTTTGACTCATCAAACGTGAGATTTAATTGTCAAAATTTGTATTTTCTCCCAAGCAAATAACTTCTTTAGAAAGATGCGGAGTGATAAAATCGCGCTAAAGATCAGAATTTGTCCCCAAGTTTGCAGGTTAATGGCCTTTAACAAAGTTGCTGCAACCATAAAGCTCAAACTAGTTAGCATTCCTTCTGCGACTATAAGCCTTGCCTGGTAAACATTGCACTTAAGAATTAGAGAAAAGATTGCAGCGATGACATAACCAGCGATCGCTAAAGAACCTAACAACTGGATGATTGTTGCCCATACAGAGAAATTAAAAAGATTCATCCTTGATATTGTTCTTTTTAGTCTTTGCTTGCTCAATTTCTTTTGCCAAAAAGAAATTCAGAATTGTTCGTAGTGTAATGATGGCAGCTAGTTTACCAATTTCGTCCCAAGTTGGAGCGATCGTACTACGTAAAATGTCAGCAGCCAGTGCAAACTCAAGGGAAAGAGCCAGCCACATACCTAACCCTAAGCGAATTTCCTCTTTAGCATCGTTCAGCTTTTTACGGCGGCTAAATAAAAAAACTAGGATCTTAATGACGGCTTCCAAAACAGCGATACCAATGATAATGCCAGTGAAGATATCAACTGCTGTCGCAAGTACAGTCGTCAAATTCGTGACGAAAGCTTCCATATTGTTTATTTTATGGGTTCAAGCAGGAAAATGCCCTTGCACAAAGCATTGGCGATACTTGTCAGTGTTAAGTTAACAAATTCAATACAACCTGCCATCTACTAGCTGCTCAATCATGCTATCTTCGTATCCTATCTAGGATTTACAGAAAAGTAAAACCTATCTTCTCCTGATTGTGGTAATAATCGTTAAAAGAACAAACACAATTCTATGAGTAAATTTCAAATCGATATCGACTTCAGCAATATAGATTTAGCTTCCCTGGAAACAGAAGACGATTTTCAAAGAGAGGCCAGAATATTACTACCAAAGGTACTGGTCAAACTAGGTGAAAGTGTGGGTGAAAAGACTTGGGAAGAATTACAGCAAAAGCTCCAAGGAACTGGAGGTAAACTCAAATCTTCTCCAAGCGAGAAACGCAAGTTTATCCAAGAAACAGGAAGAACTTATCAACGAAATGCCAGTAAAAGGGAAAGACAAGAACTGGAAGACTACATAGTAGAGGAATTACGCCAGCACAAGCAGCAAAGATCCACCTAAGCTTGATACACGTGTATTCTAACTTCTACTTTCAGTAGTAGTTTTGGTAGAGTGCATTACGCCAAAGCAAAAAAAATCACAAACTTGCATGATCAGTTCATCTATAAACAGCTTGACTATGGAAAGTTGTGCGTAGCTTGTTCAAGAGAATTTAAGAATATCTTTGGCAATATTGCGCTTTTTAGTTAACCCGACTATTTGTAGAAATCCGGTTGAAACTATATATTGAGACTAGGTTTGAGAACGGAGAGGGGGGGATTCGAACCCCCGTTAAGTTTCCCTAAACAGACTTTCCAGGTCTGCGCCTTAAACCACTCGGCCACCTCTCCAGGTGTCACAAGTTACGATCATACTATAGAATCTCAGAAAATGCAAAGATAAAGAAAGAGATTTTAGATTGAATCTGAAAGTCCCAACTTCACAACGCAAATCCAAATGTCCCGTACATACACAATTAGAGTTCGCGATCGCGCCACTGGCAAAACATACACCTTACAAGTACCCGAAGACCGCTACATCCTGCACACTGGCGAAAAACAAGGGGTAGAACTACCGTTTTCTTGCCGCAACGGGGCTTGCACCGCTTGCGCTGTAAGAGTTTTGTCAGGAGAAATTTATCAACCAGAGGCGATCGGATTGTCGCCAGATTTACGTCGGCAAGGTTATGCCTTGTTGTGTGTGAGTTATCCCCGTTCTGACTTGGAAGTGGAGACACAAGACGAAGATGAAGTCTACGAACTCCAGTTTGGACGCTATTTTGCTAGGGGGAAAATTAAAGCGGGTTTACCCTTAGATGACGAATGAAGAAGAATTCAGGAGTCAGAATTCAGAATTCTGAATTCTGTCTCGATAAACAATTCAAAATCACCAAATTTCTGATGCCTGTACATTTTGGTGACTGGGTACGAAAAATAACTATTTTGGTTTGCTTATTGC
Source organism: Nostoc sp. CALU 546 (assembly GCF_048836525.1). Taxonomy (NCBI): domain Bacteria; kingdom Bacillati; phylum Cyanobacteriota; class Cyanophyceae; order Nostocales; family Nostocaceae; genus Nostoc; species Nostoc sp. CALU 546. Next base: position 84,118 of record NZ_JAWJTF010000019.1, on the reverse strand, counting down.
TCTTGGTGAGTTGCCAAGGCAAAAGCCAGCTGCCAAACAATGAGGCTAACGTCAAAGTCGCGCGGGTAGTTAGTGGGCAGAGTTTAGAAGTTTTAGGCATGGCTGAACAACCAAATTGGATTTCCCAAGTGCGGTTAGTGGGTGTTGATGCACCAGATTTGCGACAGCGCCCTTGGGGCGAAGCAGCAAAAGAGCAGTTAGAGAATCTAATCGGCGGTGCAGAACAGTCGGTAACACTGGAGTTTGATTTAGAAGCAAAAGACAAAATCGGGCGAACTCTAGCTTATGTGTGGAAAAATAAGGTGTTATTGAATGAAGAATTAATCAAACAAGGGAATGCAATGTTTGTGGGGCGATCGCCTAACCACAAATATGACCTGCGTTTAGAACGTGCCCAACAATGGGCTAGACTCATGGGGCAAGGAATCTGGAAACCAGAAAAACCCATGCGCCTCACTCCCACTGAATTTCGCCGCCAAAATCTTTGAATATTGGGGACTGGGGACTGGGGACTGGGGACTGGGATTGGGGATTGGGGAGAATTTACTCCCCCCTCTCCCTTGTCTTCCCTCTCTTCCTTGTCTCTTCTCCATGCCCCATGCCCCATGACAAATGACAAATGACTAATCTACAAATTTTTCTAGATATTGCGACAGAAGCGGCCTTGGCTGCTGGTGCTATTTTGCAAGGCTACTTGGGTAAGTTAGAAGACGCAATTATTGAAAAAGGACGCCCTGGTGATTTAGTCACTGCTGCTGATAAAGCCTCTGAAAAGTTGATTTTAGAAATTTTGCGTCGTCACTTTCCCCAGCATTCTATCCTCGCTGAAGAATCAGGGAAATTCGGTAATCAAGAGAATGAATACCTCTGGGCAATAGATCCTTTAGATGGCACAACTAACTATGCTCATCAATACCCATTTTTTGCTGTTTCCATCGGGCTATTAATTAATGGCGTTCCACAAGTTGGTGTAATTTTTGACCCATTTCACAATGAATTATTCCGTGCCGCTGCGGGCTTAGGAGCAACGCGTAACCGTCGTCCCATAAAAGTTTCAGAAACATCTGAACTGAGTAAAAGCCTATTAGTAACAGGTTTTGCTTATGATCGGCGCGAAACCTCTGATAACAACTACGCAGAATTTAGTCACCTCACCCATCTTACCCAAGGAGTCAGACGTAGCGGTTCTGCCTCGCTAGATTTGGCTTATGTCGCCTGTGGGCGTGTCGATGGTTACTGGGAACGGGGGCTTTCTCCTTGGGATATTGCCGCTGGGATAATTTTGGTACAAGAAGCCGGGGGCAAAGTCACCGCCTACGACGGTACTCCCGTCAAAATTGAGTCAGGTAGAGTTCTGGCTACAAATGGTTATATTCACGGCTCCCTCAGTAGCGAACTTTTACAAGTCCCGCCACTGTCAGCATGGGTGTAGCAGATGGGGGCTTTCCTCCCGACTTTGGGTAAACTAAGAGGAATCTAACGCTCCTTTGGTGCAAAAAAATCTATATGTCTTTCAAAATAGATCGTGGACTATTTAAATATGATTTCATAGATCATCACGCAGTATTGTGCGTTCCAGTTGATGCGGATGTCAAAGAGATTCGCAAACGCTATCTTCAAATCGCCCGCCGCTTACACCCGGATAGTAGTTTTACTGAAACGGCTGCTCAAAAACAGCTAGGTAACGAATTTTTATCAAAGCTGGTTAACCCTGCTTACGAAAAACTTTGTGGCGATCGCACTCGCACGGAATATATTTTAATTTTGTCGCAAATTGGCAAGCGCCTGGTACAAGAATCTACTTCGGTAACTCTCAACACCGACTTGGCTAGACAGTTAACCGAGGCGGCTAATCTCGATCATTTCTATAAAAGTGCGATCGCAAAACTAGCCCAAACTCAATATGATTCTTTAGAGCAAGTGCTGCAAGTTATTGCCCAAGTTAGTGAGTTGAACTTAGTATATTTAATGCGGAGTGCGGCTAAATCATCCGCAGCGCCGCCGCCACCTGCTCAACCCAAAGTCCAATCAGGTACGCCTCAGCAAAATACACCAAAAAACACACCACCAGCACCAGCGCCACCAAAAGAAGACTCGGTTGTAGAACAGTATGTTCGTCGCGCTCAATCTTTGATTGATAAAAACCAATTTGCCTCAGCCAAAGTAGAGTTGCAAGAAGCCCTAAAGCTAGAACCGAAAAATAGCCGCTGCCATAGCTTAATTGCAATGGTGTATTTGAAGCAAAATCAGCTAAAAATGGCAAAAATCCATTTTGACAATGCTCTAAAATTAGACCCCAATGACGAAACGGCATTGCAATGGAAACCAAAAATAGATAAAGCTCTAGGACAACAACCGAGTGATCATAAGGTGACTTCATCCCCCAATAATGGAGATAAGCAACCAGATAAATCTGGTAGCGGTGGTTTGTTCGGTGGTTTGTTTGGTGGGAAGAAAAAATAATGGTGTATCAACCAGCAGCGGGAGCCAGGGATTTATTGCCCTTGGATGTGGAGAAAAAACGCTGGATTGAAGATCGGTTACAGCAGGTGTTTCACCGTTGGGGATATCACAGGATTATCACCTCAACTTTAGAGCGCATGGATACCCTGATGGCGGGGGAAGCAATCCAGCGTCAAATGGTCATTCAACTACAACAAAATGGCGAAGATGATGAATTAGGGTTACGTCCAGAATTAACAGCATCTATTGCTCGTACTGTTGTGACTCGGATGGCAGGTGTCACTTATCCGCAACGGTTGTACTATAACGCCAATGTGTTTCGCCGCACTTGGGAAAGTAGACACAATCGCCAACAGGAGTTTTATCAAGCTGGGGTGGAGTTGTTAGGTACTGGCGGATTGCTGGCGAATGCCGAAGTTCTGCTGTTAGTAGCAGATTGTTTGGCAGCATTGGGTTTGCAGGGATGGCATTTAATTTTAGGTGAGGCGGGAATTACCCGATCGCTCCTGAGTGCCTTTCCTGGTAATTTACAAGATCAAGTTCGCAGTGCGATCGCTCATCTCGACCGCATTACTATAGATAATCTACCCCTGAGTGACAAACTCCGCGATCGCGCCCGAATCATCATGGATTTGCGCGGCCCAAGTGCAGAAGTGTTACAAAAAGTCAGTAGTTTGGATCTAGATGAAGAACAGCGAGAGGCAGTAAATAACCTCAAATACCTAGTAGAATTACTAGAATCAGAGAAAAATTTTCCCTTAATCCTCGACCTCAGCCTCATCCAGACCATAGACTACTACACTGGTATTGTCTTTGAAGTTGTCAATGATACCGAATCTCAAGCCAGAGTTTTAGGGCGGGGTGGTCGATATGACCAGCTTTTAGGGCTATATCATCCCCAGGGAGAAAACATACCTGGTATTGGTTTTGGACTCAGTATCGAAGATTTATACCAAGTTTTGTTATCTACTCAGCAATTACCACAGTCAACCCCAGCGAGTGACTGGTTGGTAGCACCAGAGACAGCCAGTGCTAACGCCTTTGCCTTTGCCTACGCGCAAAAACTCAGAGATTCTACTGATTTGGTGCGGGTAGAAATTGATTTGGGGGGAAGAGATGCAGAGGCTATTCGCCAATACGCACGCGATCGCAGCATAGCCCAAATTGCTTGGATCAAAGCTGACGGTTCACCAAAAATTGAATCATTGCGTTAGTGGGTATGGGGTAAAGAGGCAGAGGGGATAAAACTTACTGTAACTTCTCCCCTGCTCCCCTGCTCTCCCCTCCCCTGCTAGGCTAGAAATAGCCGATACAGAAAAGAGGGAATCGAGAACATGCCGCACACGATTGTTACAGAGGTCTGTGAAGGCGTCGCTGACTGCGTAGATGCCTGTCCAGTAGCTTGTATTCATGATGGCCCAGGCAAAAATGCCAAGGGAACTGATTGGTACTGGATTGACTTTGCCACTTGCATTGACTGTGGTATATGTCTCCAAGTTTGCCCTGTGGAAGGGGCAATTCTGGCAGAAGAACGACCGGAGTTGCAAAAAACTCCGTAATAGTCCATAGTCAACAGTCAATAGTCAATAGTTATGTTTGACTTGACCGTGCCAATTTTAGATTTTAGATTTTAGATTATTCCGGTTCATGCCCCGACCTAAGTCAAGCGGAACAAATCTAGAATCCAAAATTTAAAATCATTTTGCCCCGTACCCTTGTGGTCGGGGTCAATCCAAAATCCAAAATTTAAAATCCAAAATCGATTGACTGTTGACCAATGACAAATGACTATTTATTAGACGTTCAAAATGTCCACGCTGGATACATCAAAGATGTGGATATCCTGCAAGGCGTGAATTTCCAGGTTGCAGCAGGAGAATTGGTGACAGTGATTGGCCCCAACGGTGCGGGTAAATCTACTTTGGCAAAAGCAATTTTTGGGCTTTTGATCCCCCACACAGGCACAATTACCTTCAAAGGTGAAAATATCGTGGGGCTAAAGTCCAATCAAATTGTCCAACGAGGAATGTGCTACGTACCGCAAATCGCCAATGTCTTTCCCTCTCTCAGTGTTGAAGAGAACTTGGAGATGGGTGCTTTTGTACTTAACGTTCCTTTGAAACCAATTAAAGATAAAATATTTACTATGTTTCCCAGACTAAGCGATCGCCGTCGTCAACGCGCTGGTACTCTCTCTGGAGGAGAACGCCAGATGCTAGCGATGGGTAAAGCTTTAATGTTGGAGCCTAGCTTGCTGATTTTAGATGAACCATCTGCTGCTTTGTCCCCCATCTTGGTGACACAAGTGTTTGAGCAGATTAAACAAATTAATCAGGCGGGTACTGCGATCGTATTAGTAGAACAAAATGCCCGTAAAGCTTTAGAGATGGCTAATCGTGGATATGTATTAGAGTCGGGACGTGATGCGATCTCCGGCCCTGGTGAAGAATTGTTGAATGACCCGAAAGTGGGTGAGCTATATCTAGGAGCGGGTAAGAGACATTAATCTTTTTTAATCACTCTTGCCCCATTCAACATAACACCAGCTTCATAAGGGAGCTTCATCAGGCGATAGCGATGCCTCTGGTGGGCTGCGCCGACGCTATCTATAACTAAATACAAATCCTGCCACTGCCGCGACCGTCGTTTTCGATGCTCAAAGAATTCTCCCCAATAATCCTTGCGTTTCTAATCACATCTACAGCGAGTAGAAAGGTAAAACAGGACAATCATTCAGGAAAAATTGACCAAAATGTAAATTACCCGGATTTGTCAGAACCCCCATTAGCAATTCGTAATTCTTGATTACGTCATGGATGAGTATTTAGACCCAAATCATAAGGTTGCAATCTATACAATCTATATCCGTATTGCTCACAAGCTTCAAACGTTTGATAGAGAAGAGGGGCAAAGGGGCAGGGGAGAAATCCGGGTATAGAAGTCTCTGACTCTAATGGCACTAACTGGTTTCTTAAATTACGAATTAGTAATTACATTGAGTGCTTTTGGCAATTTGGCATCCAAAATTTTTCTGTTGCAGTTTTAATTGAGATATCAACAGGGTTACAGGGAAATTGAGAAAATTCTACAAGGGATAAATTCCCGTCTCAAAACCCCACCCAATGGCCAGTTGTTGACGCCCACGCTCTCCGAACCACCCTAAAGTGGATGCAGCGCAAGCGTCATCGCTTCACCACAACTGGCTAGAAATCAAACAGAAAACACATAGTACAAATGAACTTACACAGATTTAAGTCAGGTGATGACAGGCATCACTTAGCCAAGAAGATCATATCAAAGCGATCGCACCATTTATTTAACCTGTAGCTGCCTGAGTTTATTATTTGCCGACAGTAGTAACTCTTGAGCTTTCAGATAAGCTGTTGTGCCATTTTGCACCTTTTCTAATTGATTAATAATACTCTGCAATTGGCTCAACACCCGATTACGCTCCACATCATTAGCATCAGTAGGAATTGAAGCCAACAACCTTTCGATTTTTCGTTGTGCCGCCTCCAAAGCTTCCACAGCATCAGCCTCAGATTGCCGCCTGACCTTAACTTGACCTAAATTCGCCTCATAAATTGCTAATAACTTCTGTGCCTCGGTATAACCCGCCACGTCTTTTGAAGAAATTTCTTTAAGCCGCTCAATTGCCTCCATCCACAACTTTTCTATCTGTCGCCATTCAGTTACGCTGTGCGGCGGATTTTGACCAGTTTTGGCAGCTTGCCAAGAAAATTGCCGCGCTGCGGTGATTAATGCACTGATGCGATCGTTTCCCGCTGCCAATCCAACAACTTCCTGAAACTCACGCTTATAATTATCTAGTTGATTTTGTACAGTTTTTCCTGCCAAAGTTTCACCGGGAATCTGCTCGAATTGATTCAGCGCCGTTTGCCAAGCAGCTGTTGCAGTCTGTTTATCAAGTACTGTTGTAGCCCGTCCATATTGCTGTTTTGCATTTAAGAAGGTCTGCATATTATCGGTAAGCAAGGACTGAGCATTCTTTTCTTGAAAAACCTGAGCTTCTAGCTGCCCAACTTTACTCCGAAATGCATTAAAACCGTAGATGCTAAACCGCGAGTCATACCACCAATATCTGTATTGTGACCAATCATTGACAAAGTAAGTTGGTAACTGGTCTAGATGTTGTTGTGTTTTTTGTAGCTTTTGTTCTCCCAAAGCCAAATCAGCGGGACTAGTAGCTTTTTCAATCAATTGTTCAGCTTGCTCAACTGATACCAACGCCTGCCGATAGTGATTATCCATGCTGATGTAGCTGGGTAGCAACAAAAAAGGTGCATGGAGCATCACTGGACGGCGAATCACCGGGTAAGGCTGATTCGCCACCCAAATTACACCACTGGGAATGCCTATAAGTATTGCTATCCAAATAAGTCTACTACCTATACCCCGCTTGGCTTTGCTATGCGATCGCTGAGGGGATGTTTTGAGAACCCGTCTCTCTAACTCTAATTCATGCTCTAATTTAGCTAGATTTTTGGGGGTTGATGGTGTTGCAGATTGTTGGCTGGGGACAAACGGATCTATCCCAGAAAGATTTGGAGAATTTTTACGCAAAAAATTCCAGTTTATTTTGTTTAAAAAAGGCATAATAATACTCAATACTGTGTTAATTATTCCCAAAAAAGCACAGGAATACATACAATAAATCGGCATAAATCAGTTCAAGTTTGTAGTAAGGACTTTAGTCCTGATAAAACTTTCTATTAGCTATGAATCGCTCACTACAAACGAGAATTTTGTTGTATGTTTAATCATGCCTACCTACTTAATTTCTAAGTTACGATTAATGTGAAGATTAAATGACTCTTAAATCGTGTAAAAAGGTACTCTTGCATCTTGCTTGAATCTGATATCTTCCTGAGAACAGCTTTGTTGTTATCAGCTAGATTAATGAGTCGAATTAATGGATTTGTAGGGCGACGTGATTTCTTAAAATTTGCAAGTGTAGTAGGTATTGCGGCTACTGCTTTTGGTGATAGCTTTTGGAATTCAGAGCAAACTGCTGTTGCTGATATTCACCCAGTTAACCCTAATCCAATCAGTCCGAATGAAGCCGTCAGACGCTTACTGGATGGTAATCAAAGATTTATCCAGCAAAAACGTCAATATCCCGCTCAATCACTAGAACGTCTACGATTAGTTGCTAAAGCTCAGTATCCGTTTGCCGCTATATTAGGCTGTGCAGATTCTAGAGTACCTGCGGAAATCGTTTTTGATCAAGGACTTGGAGATTTATTTGTCGTGCGAGTTGCTGGTAATGTCGTCAGTGACACGGTTATAGGTAGTCTGGAATACTCTACAACCGTATTGGGTTCGCAGTTAATTGTAGTTTTGGGTCATAAAAGATGTGGTGCAGTAGCAGAAGCAATCAAGAACGAACCACTTCCTGGCAGAATTGGTTTAATTATTGAGAGCATTAAACCATCTGTAGAAAGGGTAAATTTCAGAACTGGTGATAATATGCAAGATGCGGTTATAGCTAACATTCAGTATCAGACTGAAAAATTGCAGGAAAGCTCAACGATTTTAGCTAAATTGCTCCGTGAAGATAAACTAAAAATTGTTGGTGCTTGTTACGACATTGACACTGGTAAAGTCAACATTATTAGTTGAACAAAACCAACAAAAATTTAGAAAAACCTAAAAGCAATGCACAGCCTAAGCTTGTAACAAATAAACCTAGCAGGAACCACATAACAAGGCCACCTGCCAGGAAGGTATAGTATATTCTGGCCATGTTTGATTAGGTTAGCGCTTATTTATAAAAAATAATTGCGTATCCCTAGATACAATAACTAAATACTTTGGGAAACACAGTTAAGAAAAGTTACTAAATAGGTTAATTTCCAATTAAAACCATTGAAGAAGAATTCAGGAGCGGAGCCGGAGACGTTTCCGTTAGCTCCGGTCAGAATCAAGAGGCTCTTTATGAGAGGCTGTGCTAACGACAAAGCTCAGTACAAGTGCCTCATGCCCCATAATATAAGAAAGCGCTTCACACTTCTTAAACAATCAATTTTATTAGAACAATGGCGAGAGACTTACGGGGATTCATTAAAATTTTGGAAGAAAGAGGACAATTACGGCGAATTTCAGCTTTAGTTGACCCAGATTTAGAAATTGCTGAGATTTCCGACCGGATGCTGCAAAAAGGTGGCCCAGGGTTGTTGTTTGAAAACGTCAAAGGCGCTTCTTTCCCGGTGGCGGTGAATTTGATGGGAACTGTGGAAAGGATTTGCTGGGCGATGAATATGCAGCATCCAGAGGAATTGGAAACTCTGGGGAAAAAACTCAGTATGCTGCAACAGCCAAAACCGCCGAAGAAGATTTCCCAAGCGATAGATTTTGGAAAAGTATTGTTTGACGTGGTAAAGGCGAAACCAGGACGGGATTTTTTCCCTGCTTGTCAGCAAGTTGTACTTCAAGGTAATGATTTAGATTTAAACAAGTTACCTTTGATACGTCCTTATATTGGTGATGCTGGCAAGATTATCACGCTGGGATTAGTAATTACCAAGGATTGTGAGACGGGGACACCAAATGTAGGTGTGTATCGTTTACAACTGCAATCCAAGAATACGATGACGGTTCACTGGTTATCGGTGCGGGGTGGGGCCAGGCATTTGCGAAAAGCGGCCGAACGTGGGAAGAAATTAGAAGTTGCGATCGCACTTGGTGTTGATCCTCTAATTATCATGGCAGCAGCTACACCCATACCTGTTGATTTATCAGAATGGCTGTTCGCTGGACTCTACGGCGGTTCTGGTGTGCAGTTGGCGAAATGTAAAACCGTCGATTTAGAAGTTCCCGCAGATTCCGAATTTGTCTTGGAAGGGACGATTACACCAGGAGAAGTTTTACCCGATGGGCCTTTTGGCGACCACATGGGTTATTACGGCGGCGTGGAAGATTCGCCGTTGGTACGCTTTGAGTGTATGACGCACCGGAAAAATCCGATTTACTTAACAACATTTAGCGGTCGTCCACCTAAAGAAGAAGCGATGATGGCGATCGCACTAAATCGCATTTATACCCCCATTCTGCGGCAACAAGTATCAGAAATTGTCGATTTCTTCCTACCAATGGAAGCTTTGAGTTACAAAGCGGCGATTATTTCCATTGATAAAGCATATCCGGGACAAGCGCGACGAGCTGCTTTAGCATTTTGGAGTGCTTTACCACAATTTACATACACAAAATTTGTAATTGTTGTGGATAAAGACATAAATATTCGTGATCCGCGTCAAGTTGTGTGGGCAATTAGTTCCAAAGTTGACCCAGTGCGGGATGTCTTTATTCTGCCAAATACACCTTTTGATACCTTGGATTTTGCCAGTGAAAAGATTGGCTTAGGTGGACGGATGGGAATTGATGCAACTACAAAGATTCCGCCGGAAACAGACCATGAATGGGGTTCACCTTTGGAATCTGATCCAGAGGTGGCGGCGATGGTAGAGAGACGATGGGCAGAGTATGGTTTAGCAGAGTTGCAATTAGGAGAAGTAGACCCGAATTTGTTTGGCTATGATATGAAGTAGTTATAGCTCAATACAGTTTAGATAGAGTAACAAAACCCTAATGTAGAGACGCGATTTATCGCGTCTTGAAGTTTATGTAGATTCGGAGATATCAATAAGACTCCAGCCTTGGGTACTGATGCCAGAAACTTGAAGAAATTATGACAAAAAAAGTGAAAAATCCAGCATTAAAGTTAGTAACAAGATTGGTATTCAGTTGTATTAGCGTGATGTTCAATACAGGTATAGCTCATCAAATAGCTTTAGCGAAATCAACTAATGTACAAAAGTGCGATATTCTTGCCTATGTCATTGACACAGATCCACAAGGTTTAAACGTGCGGAGTGGTGCAAGTAGAAATAAGACAATTCTAGGGCAAATCCCGATCAACGAAACAGTTCAGGTTATTGGTGCTGCTGGAGATTGGGTACAGATTACTAATGCTAGTGATGGTTTTCAAGGAACTGGATGGGTATTCGTGCCAAAGTTAGGCTTAACAACGCAGGGTTACGGTACTAATGGTGTGGATTTATATAGTAGTATCAGTCAAGAAAGCCGAAAATTGAGAAGAATTCCTGCTAATACGGCTGTCAAATTACTCGGTTGTCAAGGAGATTGGGCACAGGTGGAATATCAAGGTGTTAAGGGTTGGTTAACAAGGGAAGATCAATGTGGTGCAGCCCTTACTAGTTGTTCTTAGAACCCCACCCCGCAAGCGAGCATTGGGCTATGAGAATTAGTTTTAAAATTTGGTTTTGAGATATTTGTTATGGCTTATCCATTTCCAGGAATGAACCCATATTTAGAATATCCTAAAATACCGAATATAGCTGTAGCTACACCTGCTGTTCAACCTAAAACGGTTGCAGTTCCCATAACTGAGATAGTAAAGCAGAGATATAGGGATTTGAGATTTCTACCAATTAACTGGGAATACTAACCTGAGATTCCTTGTAAGGTAAGACTCGATTCCTAAAAACATGAACTTGACTACACTACAAAAAGCAAAACAGGCTGTATTTATAAAACTTTCTAATGTATTGCAGCACTTATCTCAACTTGTATTTTGTATTTTACTCGCATTGATTCTGAGTATGATAGAAATTATTTCACCTATTATACCTCTAACAAGGCATGGAGTGGCTGAGGCAGTTCCCATAAATAAATATATATCATCCTTGCAAGTAGATAAGACACTCACAGTTTTGGAAAAAGCTAGAAATTTTATTACCACAGGGAGTTCTTTTATCCCAGATATTTCTATTTTAAGAGCAACTTTCGCGCCAACTATTGCACCTACTTTTGCGCCAACTATTGCACCTACTTTCGCTCCTACTCTATCTTTCATTGGCAGAGTAGATTTCTTTTTTGAAGCTCAAGAGGTTAGCTTAATTAAGATTAATATAGGTGATAAAAAAGATTCCTTTGTGTCTCCTGCTTTAGAGTGTTATAAATTAGGAGTAGAAAAAGCTCAAGAAAAAGCAGATTATAAGGGTGCTGTTAAGCATTACAGCGATGCTTTAAGTAAAGATGGCAAGTTTGCAGAAGCTCACGTAAGCCGAGGTCGTGCATATTCTGAGTTAGGAGATCAGGATAGAGCTATTAAAGATTATACTATGGCAATTAATGTTATCCCCAAATTTGCCGAAGACAAAGATAGATATGTTGAACCATTACTAGGGCGAGGTACTGTTTACATCAAACTTGGTAATTATCAGGCAGCACTTGATGATTTTAATCTAGCAGTTCAACTAAATCCTGACTTTTATGATGCTTATTTAGGCAGAGCTATTATTTATATTGAGCAAAAAGATTATCAGCAAGCAATTAATGATTTAACAGAAGCATTAAAGTTAACTGCTGATAATTATCCGGCTGCGTTTCTAAAACGTGGTTCTGTTTGGGCTGAATTGGGCGAATACGAAAAAGCTATTGAAGACTTCACTCAGGCTATTGATAGTAATGCAGATGATGCTAATACCTATTATGCAGATGCCTATTATAAACGCGGACTTGCTAATTTAAAATTAAGTGAACCCAAAAAAGCAATCGAGGATTTAAATAATGCTATTAAACTAGATTCTAAGTATTATGAAGCTTATGATATTCGTGCGATCGCTCACGAAACACTTGGAGAATACGAGGCAGCAAATAAAGATTATATCAGTGCAGATTATAGTAGGGCATTATTAATATATAATCTCACAGGGCATTCAGGAATGTTTGCTGCGGTTCGGTCAGTGGCTATCAGTTCTGATGGAACAACTTTAGCCAGTGGCAGTGACGACTCAACTATCAAACTATGGAATTTAAAGACAGGACAAGAGATTAACACACTTTCTGGAAATTTAGTTTTTGTTTTTGCTGTAACTTTTAGCCCTGATGGTCAAACTATTGCTAGTTCCGGTACTGAAAAAACTATTGAACTTTGGAATGTCAGCACAGGAGAAAAAATCCTTACTATATCAGCACATTCTGATAAGATTCGCTCCCTTTCTTTTAGCCCAGACGGACAGACCATAGCTAGTGGAAGTGATGACAAAACTATTAAATTTTGGAATATAGAAACTGGAGAACAAATTCGCAGCTTCTCTGGACACTCAGGTTACATTAAGTCTTTGAATTTTAGTCCAAATAATAATATTATCGCTAGTGGAAGCTGCGACAACAGTATCAAACTATGGGAAGTGCAAACTGGCAAAGAAATTAATACCCTAGAAGGACATCAACAGTGTGTTCGTGCTATAGCTTTTAACCCAAATGGTCAGACTTTGGCTAGTGGTAGTGAAGACAATAACATCATAATTTGGGATTGGCAAAATAATAGGCAGATACGTACTTTTAAAGGTCACTCTCATGCAGTGACATCCTTGGCTTTTAGCCCTGATGGACTAAATCTTGTGAGTGGTAGTGACGACAAAACCATTAAAGTATGGGATGTGCAAACTGGACTACCAATTATCACTCTTTTTGGACATGAATCTTATGTAGAGTCAGTAGCTTTTAGTCCAGATGGTAAAAATATTGTTAGTGGTGGTTATGATAAAACAGTTAAAGTCTGGGAGATGCCTTGAATGGATATTTTAATAGGATAATCTCATCAAAAGATTTGCATAAACATAAATGAGGTGGGTTACACTACTGCGATCGCACTTCCTCATCAAAAACCATATAATTAGCCCCCTCCCCGCAAACCTATCCATGCTTGCGACTTGGACAGATGCGGCATCTTTTATATTTTCTCCCTAACGCTGCGCGATCGCTAATGTTCCGCTAACTGAGCGCTGGCTTCCGGTATTCAGACAACTATCGGCGTCTCTTCTGGAAATATACTTTTTCAGCAACTTACCCACAATCGAAATACCTTGCTCAATCTCCTCTTGCGGAAGACAGAAAGTCAGACGCATGGCTGGATAACCCTGCTTATCGGGGAAAAATGCCGAACCGCACGCCAGATAAACATTTTGTGCGAAGGCTTCCTTGCGAATTGTCCCAATCGGAAGATCATCTGGTAACTGTACCCAGAGAAATAATCCTCCCGTGGGAACTGTCCAGCGAATCTCTTCAGGAAAATAACGTTCCAAAGCTTGCAGCATTGTATTACGACTTTGCAGATTATCTGTGCGAAGTCGGCTGAGATGACGGCGGTAATGTCCGGAAGCAAGATATTCGCTAACTATTGTTTGCGAAATACTGGATGTGTGCAAGTCATGAAGCAACTTCTGCTCAATAATTGCTTGATAATGCTTACCTGTAACTACCATATAACCGACTCTTAAACCAGGCATTAAAGTTTTAGAAAAGGTGCTTAAGTAAGTCACCAAATTATTTTTATCTAAAGCCTTAATTGGCGCTGGCACTGCATCAAAATTTATTCCTTCATAAGCATTATCTTCCAAAATTGGACACTCATACTTTTCGGCTAATGCTAATAATTTTTGACGATGATTTTGTGTTGTCGTCAATCCGGTTGGATTGTGAAATGTACTAATGGTATAAATTAATTTCGGGCGGTGGCTGTGTAGATATTGCTCTAATAAATCTAAATTCATTCCCTCGGCAGTCATGGGAATACCAATAATCTTGGCTCCTAAGTTTTCTAAGATAGAAATTGCACCATAATAAGTCGGAGCTTCCACAATCACCCAATCACCAGGTTGTACATAGTAATTCATCGCTAATGACAACCCTTGCTGAGAGCCATTAGTAATAATTAAATCCTCTGGAAAAACCTCTAATCCTTGATGTACTAGCATCTGGGCAATTTGTCTGCACAGAGTTAGTTGTCCTTGAGGCATCTCATGAGGAAAGAAAATATCAGTATCTTCTTGTCTTAGCGCTCGTCTGGCAATGAGGTTGATATCTTTTGGTGGACGAGGATAACCGTAGCCAAAATTAATTATTCCTGGCTCAGTTTGTGCTTGCACCAGTGGAGTATACATTTCATAAAAAGAACACTTTCCTGGTTTTGTAATTATGACATTTTGGGCTGGGGAAAATGTAGATTCTAGGTTCGTACTATTCAGAGAAACACTGCTGACAAAATATCCTGAACCCTGACGAGCAGAAACAATTCCATCTGCTTCTAAAACGTTATAGGCTTCAATAATAGTGAGTTTATTTACTTGTAAACTATCTGCCAAAGAGCGGATAGAAGGCAGGCGATCGCCATTTTTGAGTGCGCCAGATTTAATCAGACGACTGATGCGATCGCGAATCTGCAAATAAATCGGTTTATGTGATTGCCGTTCTAACAAAATCTTCATTTTGGCACACTCGTCAATGACTGAATAATCATCAATACTGGCAATATAAGCTATTTGTACCAACTTTACCTAGTACAGTTGAGAGATTTTTTACTATACCAGTTGAAATGAAGCTGAACTGTACTAGATCAAATCTGCCAAAACTGTACCTTCTCAGTTTAAAACTCTTACGTAAAAGTAAAAGTAATAGTTCACTATTTATCAGGTGCTTTCACTATGAATAAATTTAATTTTTTGTTAAGTTTACGAAAATATTGGCAACATTTTGTCATCTGGATGAGTAGCGGTTCTGACCTCCAAGTGTGGCACGAATCAGACCGTCGTGGTCACACTTCTTGTTGGCACGCCTACGATCCAATTACAGGACGATCTGCGTGTTTTGGTTCTGAAGAAGAAATGCGAATTTGGATTGACAAATGTTACTACAGATAGCATTTATTAACCATCAAATATAGGAATCTGTTTTGATTTATGAACTAATTTGCGTGGGCAGGCAATAGGCAATAGGTAATAGGCAATAGGAAATAGGAAAGAAGGCGTCTTAGTTGTACTGAGTTTTTTCAGAAATCAAATATGAGTACTATTGTAGGCAATACGGTTCGGTTAAGTTAAAAGACGCGATGAATCGCCGTCTCTACAAAAGACCGATTATTGTAGAGACGGCGATTTATCGCGTCTTTGTGATCTAAAATTTTCAACAAAAAGCCTTAACCGAACCGTATTGCTATAGTAGGGGAACTAAATTCTATCTGTCCCTACTAAAAGCCTGTATTCTAGACAATTGAAATATTCAGCGTGGTTCTAATTTAGCAACTCGCTCCTCTAATTTGTTGACTTGTTGCTTTAATTCAATCACCAAAGTTGCAAGCCGATCAAACATCCGATCTTGCTGTGATAAATTTCCTCTAGAACCAGTTGGCTGTCGTGGGGTAAGTGTTGTCCTTGAGGATGGAGACTGGCCGGTTCTACCTAGTTGAGACTCTATCTGATTTAACCGCGACTCGACACGATTAAAGTCGGCTTCCAGATTATTGATGCGGGATTCTACTTGCTGCGATGAGGCAGTTTTAGGAAAAAAACTGCCCCAGATAATTGTTACTAAAATCCCGGCGATTACTAGCACCTTGATTTTTTTCATATCAATAGCTGACTTCTGACAACAGCTTAACTAACTAGAGTTTGCTGGTATGCTTTACAGATTAAAAATCTGTGGATATTTCATTTTTTATCTGGTTGTAAGTTAGAAAATAAACTCTGCCAATCGATAGAGTTGACAGTATTTTCTCCCTGTTTAACCTCAAAGGTGACGTTACCCGCTTTTTCTAGTTTGAGAGCTTGTACGCAAAGTTTTGCCACATCTTCACGGCTGATTTTCCCCTTAATATTATCGCCTTGCTCGAATATTAATTCCTTACCTCCTGCGTCTTCAGTTAAAGCACAAGGTCTAATAATCGTATAAGGAATTCCGCTTTCTCTTAAACTATCTTCTCCCTTCAATTTCCAAGTTAAAATTCCTCCCAATTGGTCATTTAATTTCACCGCTGGGGGTTCTTCATCTAAATTAATGCCAGGGCGTCCGGGACGGGTTACACCTGCTGAACTGACGAGGATAAATTGTGGTAAAGTTGTCCCGCCATAAGCTTTAATTGATTCCAACTGAAAAGCAAAACCACCAGCAGTAAATTTGGGATTTAAAGCGCCATCATATTCAAATTTGCTCAACATCAGTTGGAATGAACAAATTCTACTTTGCTCAATTGGCGGCGCATCTTTGACAACTTTTGCCCGAAATACGGGAATCAAATCTGCAAAAGGAATATGAATATCGATCCAGGTATTAGCTACCGTGTCAAAGGAATAGCTGTAGCCAATACCATCCCATTTTGTATCTGTTCGCAGAAAGATTTTATAACGCTGACCGTCACCTTTGACGCGCAATTTCACACCTATGTAACCAGATAAGTTGAAGGGTGGATCAAAATTCTTAGTTCTGACTGAAGCAAATCCGCCAGAGTTAGCGGTGGAGACATTACCAGCAAATAAAGCTGTATTTTCTACTAGTTGAATATTACTGGCACTCACGCCACCCATGACAACATCATCCAACGCTCCCCAGTTATCTTTTAATTCTGCTGATGGCTTGGTGAAATCAAATATTAGTTTTTCGTTTGCTTGGGGTAAATATTTGGCCGCAGCTTGGACTAAGTTTTTGACACCTTGATATTCTACATTTTCTGGGGTGTCACCAACGATTTCTGGTTGGTAAAATTTAACACCTTGATAATATTTGGCTCTATCTGCTGTGTCTCCCTCAACTGGTTGTACGCGCACTGCTGTACAACAAACTACAGCTTGGATATCAGCCATAACTAAAGGAGTTAAAGTTTCTGGTTGAGTAATATCCGCAACTACTAAATCTATATCGTTACCAAGAATTGACCGCGCTTTGTCAATATCTCGTACTAGTGCGCGAACTTTATAACCTTGCTCAAGCGATCGCAGCACTACTCGTTTACCTACACCACCTGTTGCACCTGCTACTAATATTACACCCACGTTTCTTCCTCCATTGGGTCTATATTGATTATCCTTAGGACGACCTTGGATTAACTGCTGTACCCAGTTAAGGAAAGGAATTACCTCAAAGTAAGTCAGGGTTTCGATAAACCTGCCTAAGTCCCATTGAGAACGATTTTTGTCAGTCATATTTGCGTCCTCATAACTTTCTTAAGTCTAGCCCAATCAGCCGATGAAGAAGTAGTTCAAGTATTATCTATTTTACACTTGATTAAGTACGGCATTGGTATTATTTTTATCAAATGGCTTAACGTGTATAAAAACAACCAAAATAGTAGATGATAATCATCCCTTGGCACCTATAGCAATTATCCCGGAAATGCAAATTCAAGGGTCTACTTTTATCGAACAGAATAAAGGCGTCAGTCGTCAGAATTCAGCAATGTTTTCTGTATGACTCGCGGATAGCGAAGCGTTAGCGAGTCTTGTCTACGACACGCTACGCGAACGAGCGTCTTTATTCTGACTCCTGAATTCTGAATTCTGAATTCTTCTTCAATAAAAAATGTATTTTATTACTTTTCAGTAAATTCACTGCAACAGTATTTCTCTAGAAAGGTACATAAAAGTATAAGTTAGCTGTAAGGAAAATTACGATGAATTTTACCGAGTCTATTAAAAATGAGCTAATTTCTTCTGGTATGATTGACCAAACTTTAAAGGTAGGTGATATTATTCCTAATTTCATTCTACCTAATGCTTTCGGTCAATCAGTAGAAATAGAAAAACTACTGACTAGTGGGGCTGTAGTTATTTCCTTTTTTCGAGGTTCTTGGTGTCCTTTCTGTAACTTGGAACTAGCAGGACTCCAGCAAGCATTACCTGCAATTCAAACATTAGGAGCATCACTAATTGCTATTTCACCTCAAACTGCTCGCCATACTATCTCAACTGTAGAAAAACATGAACTAACTTATGAAGTATTGAGCGATCGCAGCAATATGATTGCTCGTCAATTTGGGATTGTGTTTCAAATTCCAGAGTCTCTAAGACATATATTACACGAGAAAGGTCATGTGTTACCTAGATACAATGGAGATGAGTCTTTTGAATTACCTATCCCAGCTACATTTGTAGTTTCTCAAGATGGAAAAATTGTTTATGCTTTTGTTGATCCAGATTATACTAAACGGTTAGACCCAATTGAAATTGTAAGTATTCTACGAAATATTTCTATAGTTAGCAAAAGCTAGTACCGCAAGGCGGAATTAAAAATTAAAAATTAAAAATGAATACAGCATAAGTGTTTCACTGTGACTTTAGACACTTTTAGATCCCCCCTAACCCACGCCAGTCGCTCCACTTGGGGAAACCGCAGACGCTCACAGACTCGCTAACGCTGCGCTATCGCCCTTGGCGTTTCCCTTTGGGAGAAGACCCACATATCAAGCAATTTTGCGTAAGTCATTCATTACTAACATAGCGATCGCTCGGATGACGTAATATGTAATTTAGTATCGCTACCAAAGCAGTAAAGCAGGCAAAATATAGCTTCCGGGCAACAATGCAAAAACTCCTTTTTCATGATAAAGAAAGATTTAAAGCACAGGCCCTATTCCTTGGTAAAGGTATTAACTTACAGACGCTAGATAATTACGTTTCCTTGGCGAGTATGCCACTAATGGTTAGAGCAGGTGAAGCTGGCTACGCAGTATTGCTGGCCTATGGTGTGGTTGTCCTGTTTAACCTTGAGCCTGTAGAAAAGGTAGCTTTTTTGACCAAACTATCCTCTCAAATTAGTGGTTCTTTTGCCAACCCAGAAACAGAAGAGGTGGAAGTTCAACTCAGTATTACGGACAGTGAACGAGCTAAGGAAGGAAAAATTTTACTGCATGAATTGAGTATAGAACGCTTGCAGATAGTGGCTGATATTCTCGCCAAGAGTGTTGTGCTGTCTCACTATGAAACCAGCCTAGCGACTGTATTCGATCAAATTGAACCGTTTGCAGCTAGTCTCCAGCGTGAAAACAGAAGTAGACACCAGAGCCGGGAATTACTGCGTCAATTAGGGACTACCTTATTAGTTCAACATAAAATTGTGGGTCAAGTAGAGATTATCGATAAGCCGGAGTTACTCTGGGAATCCCCACAGCTAGAAAATTTATATCTGCGCTTGGAGGATGAATACGAAATCCGTGAGCGTCACCATGCCCTGGAACGTAAACTAGATTTAATTTCTCAAACCGCCCAAACAGTGCTGGAGTTCATGCAGCATAGCAGTAGTCAGCGTGTAGAGTGGTATGTGGTGATTCTGATTGTGGTAGAAATTCTGCTGTCACTGTACGACATCATTTTCAAAGGCTAAATTTAGGGTTGTGATACCAATTGGCAATTCGCAATTAAAAAACTTAGATACAGCATTAGGGGAAGTGGTTATGTAAAGTCAGTTCTCGGAGACATCGGTGACTCTGCAAAAGGTTTACATCCCCGTTAGGGGAAGTGGTTATGTAAAGGTGGGGTTAGAAACAATAAAACAAGACCGAATGTCATGGTTTACATCCCCGTTAGGGGAAGTGGTTATGTAAAGCGAAAATATGAAAAATAAAAGTCCAGAAGAAATAGAAAAGTTTACATCCCCGTTAGGGGAAGTGGTTATGTAAAGTCAACCTCGTGGCTGAATGCGAAGATGGAAGTAAGCGTTTACATCCCCGTTAGGGGAAGTGGTTATGTAAAGGTAGGTTCAACCGACAAAAGTATTATTTAGGCAAGTTTACATCCCCGTTAGGGGAAGTGGTTATGTAAAGTTAATTCTAATAACCCAGTTAACATTTTCGTGTTTACATCCCCGTTAGGGGAAGTGGTTATGTAAAGAGTTACCTTTTGGAAACCTTACTGGGAGCGGGTTTCAGATACCCCAATCGACACACCTCTTGAAAAGTACAAAAAATTTTCAAAAAAGTATCAATTTTGCAGTCTGAAAAGCTTACTGCGTAAGGCATCGACACACCTCAACGGAATTATGCGGTTTTCAAGGTTCGGGCGAGGTGTGTAGATGAGGATAAACACATTAAAAAAAAGGGTATAGCACGTTACCTATGATTGTCAAGTATTAGGTTCATAAGAAGAATTCAGAACTCAGGATTCAGTATGAATTCTGTACGAGTGGGTGACGAATATTGGTTAAAACCGTACAACTCTTAGAGACGCGTCCCGCTACGCGCTTTCGTCCCTATTAGTTCGCCAAGTGAACTTGGCGGGGTAAAGGGTTTAAATCCCTTACCCTTTTCCCTTTCCCCTTTCCCCAGATTGTTAATTTTGCCCTACCTCGCCAAGTGCAGTTGTACGCGCAAAATTCCTTGAATTACCTGTTGGACAGCTTCTTTACTCAAACTGCCATCTACTCGTACAATTCGTGAGGGATGGGATTCTGCTAAATGTGCGTATCCTTGCTGAACGCGGCGATGAAAAGCGATTGTCTCTTGTTCAATGCGGTCTAATCCTACTTGGTCTGAGAGTTTGCGGGAAAGTCCAACTTCGACATCGACATCTAGCCAAATAGTTAGGTCACTTTCTAAACCAGCAGTAGCAATATAGTTAAGCTGATTGATTAAACTCATATTCAGACCGCGACCATATCCTTGGTAGGCAATGGTAGAGTCAGTGTAGCGATCGCATAAAATATATTTCCCGGCTGCGAGATTTGGTTTAAGCTCTTGTTCAACGTGTTGCGATCGGTCAGCAGCATACAATAAAAGTTCTGTCACTTCTGCAACTGGTTTATCCTCTGACTTTTCTAGTAGCAAGCGGCGAAGATGTAAACCTAACTCTGTTCCTCCTGGTTCACGAGTTACCACCACAGAAACACCTAGACTTTCCAACCACTCAGAACAAAGCTGCATTTGGCTGGTTTTGCCACAGCCTTCCACCCCTTCAAATACAATTAATTTGCCACCCATGCTTTTTTGTTCGCTGCAATAAACTGATTCGCTGACGTTTGATCAAGAATAGCGCGAAGTGGAAAATCTTTGATTGCGATCGCGTAGGCGTAGCCCATCGTAGATATCGCAATTTATGATTCAATACTTGTAGAGACGGCGATTTATCGCGTCTCGAAAACTATAATTGAGTCACTAAAATTTGCTAGACCTTAAACGGTATAGTATCTCCCCAGCTTTGGGCACAAGCAAGATACCTTCATCCTCTCGGTTAGCCCATTCTGCTGGTCGAATAGTATCAGGATCACGATAGCTCAAGTTATGAGCAGCACAGCGTTCAGCAGAAATACCAGTAGCTAAAGTGACACGAATCCGTGCTTGTTCCCCTTCTATAAAATCAAAAGTACCCATCCCTTTTAAATGAGTACTATGAGCCAGCACTCCAGCAGGATATTCTTGGAATTTATGCCACTGTTTGAGAAAGTAATCCCGCACATGATAGCCAACTTGAGATAAAATTTCGCCGTGTGTATAGCTAAACTCAGTAATGTGAGGAGCATATATAATTACCTCACCTCCATCAGCAACTACTGGCTCTAGCTTATACATTCCTTTTGCTGCTGTCCAAATGTCATCATACATTTGGGGCATGACTGAAAGCACTTGTTTAAAAGGCTGATTTACATATTTAATATGCAGTTTAGCTGATAATTGTGCAGCAGCTTCCCAAGCTGATTCTGGTTGATCTATATAAAGTCCAGCTAGCTGATTTGTTTTTGGTGCGACCACCATCGCCAAACAAAGCTTTGGGGTAGAAATCAGGCTAGCGGCTCGATTAATCAAACGCCGGACTGGTGTTATTCCGAGTGTACCAATAATTTCGTAACAAGTGATTAAAGCACCTAACCAGTGTGAGAGATTAATTACTTCTTGACCACTAATACCAGGAAAAAAATATTTATTTCCACCAGAGAAACCGACAACTTCGTGGGGAAAAACTGGGCCGCAAATCATGATTAAATCGTATTCGGTGACAAGCTTATTAACACGCACATCAACTTCTTGATGCAGCATTCCACTACTAATTTCTGCTATTTCATCTGCCGAAATTATTCCACAAGAAATAAAGGTATCTGGCTCATTCCAAAGATGGTTAAATATGCGAACTTTTTTAAAAGTTGTCTCTCGCTCCTCCGGTGTCACTCCCACCAAGTGATTGATTTGTTCTTCACTCATGGGATTATGTGTACCCAGAGCAATTAAAAAATCTAGAGCCGCTACTCTTTTACCCAACTCCTGATGCAGCAATCGAAACATTTGCGGGATGGGAGCAGTGCGGGTACTATCTGGAATTAACACTAAGATGCGCTGTTCATCTAACTTAGGATCTGCTAAAGCTTGATGAATTAGCGCAGAAACTTGCTCATCTGAAAGTGTGCCATTATTTACAGCCAGTGAATACATGATTAAACTCCACTGTAGATACTAAATCCACCATCTACCGGCACGACTACCCCGTTAACGAAACTAGAACCAGAACTACATAACCAGATCAAAGTGCTGAGTAATTCATCTGGTTTTCCGAAACGTCCGGCGGGGGTATGCTCAATGATTTTTTGCCCGCGAACGGTCAAACTACCATCAGAATTTAAGAGTAAATCTCGATTTTGTTCCCCAATAAAGAAACCAGGTGCGATCGCATTTACTCGCATTCCATCACCATACTTTTGGGCGAGTTCTACCGCTAGCCAGCGAGTGAAGTTATCTATCCCCGCTTTAGCGGCTGAGTAACCAACCACGCGGCTAATCACTCGGATAGCAGACATAGAAGAAATATTGACAATACAACCGTGGGGCTGATTTTTTTCCACCATTGCTTGACCAAAAACCTGACAAGGCAGTAGAGTGCCAAGTAAGTTGAGGCTAACTACTTCCTCAAAGGCTGCGTGTGGCATATCAAAAATAGTCGCATCAGCAGTAATTGTGGCAGCCGGAATATTCCCGCCAGCCATGTTTACCAAGATATCTATTTCACCCCAACACTGTATAATATAATCCCTGGCGATTTCTAATTGAGAGCGATCGCTAACATCTGCCACCACAGCGATACTTTCTCCACCGTTAGCAGTAATTTCAGCCACCACCGCCCCCGCCCGTGCTTCATTGCGACCTAAAACCACAACTCGCGCTCCAGCCAGAGCCAAACCCTTTGCCATAGCCCCACCAAGCACACCAGAACCACCAGTAACTACCGCTACCTGCTTTTTTAAGCTAAAAAGTTTATTTAAAATCAAGTCTGACATCAACTATTCCCCCGCTTATTTAAATTCGTAATTCGTAATGGGCTAACGCCCCGCTCCGCTAACGTAATTCGTAATTAAAAAAGTCAATATTTAATCTGGGTTTGCAGATTTCCTCTGTAGCTAGGAATAGGGCTTGTTTTCAAACTACTTGTTTAGCCTATAAGTTTTTAGATCCCCCTAAATCCCCCTTAAAAAGGGGGACTTTAAGAAACTCTTAGTCCCTCTTTTTAAGCTACGGTGTATACACAAGTATGAAATAGCTGATTAACCAAGGGTTTACCCCACCCTAACCCTCCCCTTGTAAAGGGGAGGGAACTAGATTTTCTTGTTTCCCCTGATGTTCTTGCTTATTACGATTCTCTTCAGCTCTTGCAAAGGGGAGGGAACTAGATTTTCTTGTTTCCCCCCTTTCCAAGGGGGGATTAAGGGGGGTAATTTGACTTGTGTATACACCGTAGCTTTTTAAGGGGGTTGTTTGAAAACACGCCCTAGTCCTAATAGCTTGATTTTGGAGAATTGTATTAGTCCAATTTGTAAGCAACCTTAGCGAGGTCATAAGCCAAAGCACGAGCCATCTCATACCCCTCCTCCTCCTCAAGCAACCCCCGTGCAACCAATCCAGCCAACCAGTTACAAGCTACCCGCCGCCAGACGTTATGACGAGCCGGAATCGAAACAAAAGCCCGTGTATCATCATTAAATCCAGCAGTATTATAAATTCCCGCAGTTTCCATTACCTGATTGAAATAGCGCTCCATACCATTTACGCTGTCGTGAAACCACCAAGGCGGCCCAAGCAATACAGTAGGATAATGACCAGCTAACGGAGCCATTTCTCGGCTATAAGTGCTTTCATCCATACCAAAAATGATTAAGCAAAAGCGCGGATCATTGCCGTAAGCTGACAACAATGGGTGTAGATTTTGAGTCCACTCTATTTTTATGGGAATATCAGCACCTTTATCAGATCCAAATTTCTCAAATAAAGCCGAGTTATGATTACGCATCACACCACAATGCATTTGCATTACCAAGCCATCTTCCACACTCATCCGCGCCATTTCCATGAAGATATGACCGGTAAAATTTTCTACATCACCTGGATTCAGCTTGTCGGCTAATGCTCTCGCAAAGATAGCTTCAGCTTCTTGGTCAGAAAGGCGTGTGGTATAAGGTGTAGCTGCACCTTGATCGGTAGCTGTCGCACCCATTTTTTTAAAGAAAGCTCGACGTTCTTCGAGAGCTTGCACAAAAGTGGCACAAGTGGTAATTTCTCTACCGATACTGCTTTCCAATTTAGTAAGATTTTCCCGCCAGCCAGGAGCATCTAGGTTAACTACTGCATCTGGGCGAAAAGTTGGTCTAATTTGAGTGAAACCTTCTTCGTGGAGCGATCGCTGATTCTCTAGGTTATCACTGGCGGCGTCGGTAGTACAAAGCACTTCGATGTTAAAGCGTTTGAATAAAGCACGAGGGGAAAATTTAGATGAAGCTAACAAACCTTCTAGATAATCATAGATATGTCCAGCATTGTGAGAATTTAAAGGTTCATCTACACCAAAGACGTTAGTTAGTTCCTCTTTCAGCCACAACCCAGAGGGAGTACCCTGGAATAGATAAAAATGGTCTGCGAACAATTGCCAGATTTTGCGGTGGTTGGTTTCTGCTGGTGAACCATCATTAGTATGTATACCCAAAGCTTGCAGAGGTACGCCCCGACTATAGAGCATCCGCAAAAGGTAGTGGTCAGGAATAATCAGTAATTCCGTCGGTGAACCAAAACGGGCTGCGGGGTTAGCTAATAAAGCTGGATCTACGTGTCCGTGTGGGCAAACTAAAGGTAACGCAGATATACTGTCAAAAAATTGATGTGCCAGTCGTCTTTGAACTGGTTCTGGAGAAAAACAGCGATCGGGAGATAAACTCGGTTTTTTAGTTAACATACTTTTTATTTGGTTAAAAGTTTCAAATAAATTGTCTTCAATCTTAAATTGTTAATAATGCTGCACTACTACCACGCTCTACTAAAAAAGGAGATAAAACGAGGTTTTCTACAGTTTTTTCTTCTAATAAATCGAGTAACATTTGCATAGCATAGCCACCAATTTCTAACATTGGCTGGCTAACTGTGGTCAGTGCTGGTGTAACGTAACTGCCTAGAGCAATACCATCAAATCCGACGAGACTTAAATTTCGCGGTACTAAAATACCTAATTCTTGGCAAGCTAACAGAGCGCCAACCGCCACCATATCGTTGTAACAAAATATGCCTGTAACTTCCGCAGATAATAGTTTAGACAGCATATTTTTCCCGGTGTTCACATCGCTGGTTCTGGTATCGTATTCGTCACTAATTGAAACCCAATCAGTATTTGGTGGAATACCAGCTTCCGCAAGGGCCATTTGATATCCTTCTAGGCGCTGCTGGTTTGACCTGCTGCGATCGCCTACACCAAGATAACCAATAGCAGTGTGTCCCAAACTTATTAGATGCTCTGTGGCTAATTTAGCACCTAAGCGATCGTCTATTGCTACTGAGTGAAATATTTCGGATTGATCTTCGGTCTGACTATTAATCAGAACTGTTGGCACAGCAATTTGCGTAAGTTGTTTGATATGCTGCTTACTAATTCGTGAATCAGCTACTAAGATCCCGTCCACCCTGCGGCGATGAAAAGTATCAATAGCTGCCATCTCCTGCTCAAAATTTCGGTGTGAAGCACTCAACAAAACACTCAAACCTGCTGGTCTGGCTATCTTCTCGATTCCCTCTACTACCTCAGCAAAAAAAGGATCTGCGATTGAAGTGACTACTACACCAATAGTATTAGTACGCTTATTTTGCAAACTTTGAGCGATCGCATTCGGCACATAGCTCATCTCCTGTGCCAGTCGCTTAATTTCTTCTCGCACTTTTGGGCTAATGAGAGCATTATCTCGCAAAGCGCGTGAAACTGTAGAATGAGAAACCCCTGCTCTGCGGGCAATATCTTCAATTGAAATTCTTCGTTTATTCATTTTTTCTCTTAGTAATTAAATATTGCACACGTGTGCATTTGTATGTATTATAGAAAATAATCGTTATTTGTCAAGAGATTTATACAACTCACATTTTGTATAAAAAGGAGTTAGGAATCCTGACTTTTACCTCCACCCATAGCTACAACTACAAATTAGGAATTACGAATTAGCTTAACTTTTCTTAATAAAAATATGATTCAGCAGTCAATGATTATTATCGTCATGGGTGTATCTGGTTCCGGCAAAACCACCATCGGAAAACTGTTAGCAGATTCGTTAGAATGGGAGTTTAGCGACGCTGATAATTTTCACTCGCCAGAGAATATTGAGAAAATGCGATGCGGTATCCCTCTGAGTGAAGCAGACAGGATGCCTTGGTTACAAGATTTGCAAACAGCGATCAAGCAATGGTTGCAAGAAAATAAAAGTGTGGTGCTGGCGTGTTCGGCTTTAAAAGATAGCTATCGGCAATTTTTGCTACTGGATAGCGATCGCTCCGCCAACGCCAAGGGCGAACGCATCAAGCTAGTTTACCTCAAAGGATCTTATGAGTTGATTCAAGCGCGATTGCAAGAGCGTAGCAATCATTACATGAATGAAAAACTCCTCGGAAGTCAGTTCAATACTCTTGAAGAACCGTTAGATACCATATCTATGGATGTTGCACAGCCACCCCAGATAATTGTCCAAAACATTAGAACGGCTTTGGAAATTTAGCTTATTGATGACAACCATAAGATTAAGATTAATCACGTATCTACGAAAACACGAACTTTTGGCAACTAAATTACATCAGATGTAAGTCTAAAGAAATTAGAAAAGCAACCACATAAACTGGAGTGGTAGGAGAAAAATAGTGTTTCTAAGATTAGCGCAACAACATCAACAATTCGTCCAAGACTTGGTAATGAACCTGCAAGCCCTGACAATTATACTTGAGCGACGTGGTTATACTGCGTCTTGTTATACATGCGGCGACCAAATGAAGAGTGCTTCATTTATAGTTAGCCTCAGAGAAAAACACCTAATTCGGTTTTTAGTCTCTGATTACGGGATTACTTGGATGGAATTGTGGGACGATCGCGAATTAATGAAGTTGGAGGGTGCAGAAGCAATAAATCAGCTAGAAGAGTTGGCTAATCTTGTTAAGTATTCCACTGCTGTGCAATTAGCAATTTGATACCCCCTGGCTGAGTCCGACAACAAAAAAACATAAATATAGGTTTTGCACAGGTGTGTAATACAAAAGATTAGCTTATATTAGTCAATTCATACACAGGTGTGCAAAAAGCAAAAGTACCATTTTTCTTCGGAACCAAAAAGATCGAAGAAAAGCGGGTGAAGTAAACCATCCATATCCATAGATCGGTCTACAAATACGAAATGAAACTTAACACACAGTTTTGCACACGTGTGCAAAAATAAAAAATAAGTTTAAGACAGGTTTTGCACACCTGTGCATAAGGGAGCGCAAAAGTACCATTTAACAAATCAATATCGACAAGTAGGAAGATATGTCTCAAACTCTAAATAATGTCATTGCTCAAGCTCAAAACAATCCCTTACATTCCCTAGAAGAATGGGAAGAAGACTTACTGAATCGCTATCCCGATCCAGAAAGCATAGTTAAAGAAGGTAAAACCACCGAAGAGTATAGAAATTATGAAACGACTATTAGAAATACGGTAAAAGAGTTTTATCGATTAAACCATATTAATCAAACATACGATTTTGTACTCCAAAAAGAAAAAGAATTTTTAAAGTTTGATAAGAAAGAAATGTCTGTTTGGGATGCAGTCGAATTTTTGAATCAATTGGTTGATGATTCCGATCCTGATACAGACATGGATCAATTACAACATTTATTGCAAACATCAGAAGCTATTCGCGCTGATGGTCATCCTGATTGGATGGTACTTACCGGCTTCTTTCACGATATGGGGAAAGTGCTTTGTCTATTTGGTGAGCCTCAATGGGCTACCGTAGGCGATACTTATCCTGTAGGTTGTGCCTTCTCTGATAAAATTGTTTTTCCAGAATTTTTCAAAGAAAATCCTGATTATAATAACCCCGACTACAACACTAAATATGGAATTTATGAGCCAAAGTGTGGATTGAGTAATGTACATATTTCATGGGGGCATGATGAGTATTTTTATCAAATGATGAAAAACTATTTGCCCGAACCTGCATTGTATATGCTTCGCTATCATTCATTTTATCCTCAACATCGTGAAAATGCGTATGAACATTTGATGGATAAACACGATCAAGAAATGTTTAAATGGGTGAAGTTATTCAACCCCTACGATTTATATTCCAAAAACCCTATTCCTCCTGATTGGCAGAAATTAAAACCATACTATGAAGACTTAGTAGCTAAATATTTGCCTGCAACCTTAAAGTTTTAAACTGCTTGAAGAAGAATTCAGGATTCAGAATTCAGAACTCAGAATCCTTGATATATGAAGGAATAAAGCCAGAGCAAGATATTACATCTGTAAAAGCATAAAACAGATATGTAAATTTCCTTCATCCCTAATCAGGCTTTAAAATATTATCTT
Source organism: Nostoc sp. CALU 546 (assembly GCF_048836525.1). Taxonomy (NCBI): domain Bacteria; kingdom Bacillati; phylum Cyanobacteriota; class Cyanophyceae; order Nostocales; family Nostocaceae; genus Nostoc; species Nostoc sp. CALU 546. The sequence goes on along the minus strand of NZ_JAWJTF010000019.1, from coordinate 55,001 downwards.
GTGTACTCCTCTATTGCCTTTAAGCTCGACTTTATCCATTTTTTGGCAAGACTCAATCTTACTCTGAAATCTTTGTGGGACAGTAATTTTACTTTTTCGATCTCACCGATAATCAGTGACATGGAAAAAGTTTTTCCCAAAAATCTAGGGTTTTGCCGTATCAAGAGAACCAAGTTTTTAATTTTGGATAAAGTCGAGCTTAGAGGATGTCCCAGAAGTATCAAATATTTCTTGTTCCCCCCTAAACCCCCTAAAAAAAGGGGGGAACAAGACTCTTAAAGTCCCCCTTTTTAAGGGGGTTTAGGGGGATCTCCAAGGCTTAGATGTATACAAAAAAACTTTTCAGACATCCTTTAAGTGATGGAGGAGCAATAACAAATAAATACTCTTGACAAGCAGATTTGAGTTAACTTAGAAAATCCAACCAAAGGATGTTTACATTTCTCAAAATATAGCATTCACAATCCAAGAGTTCTCTACTATAACAGTATCTTTTCTGAAGGAGTTTGATTGAGAAATGTTAACGTTTTTAACATTAGCCCAAATATTGAATCGGCTGATTTATGCGAAGGCTTTGAAATGAATACCTTGGGTTATATCGAGAGATTCAAAATCTTTTAAGTTTGTAAAGTTCGGTAAACAAAATTAATTTTTGCGCGGGAGCGGGATAAAATAAAACAAGTCAAAGTCAATAAAGATTTGCAAGTTTAATAAAACCAGTTTTTGGAAGTTTCACTGAAAAGCTGTTTTCAGACTACACACTACAGACAAAGTAATTTTACCAAAAAAAATAATGTGATTATTTGAAGTAGTGTAATGTTCATGATTTTGCTTTCAAAACAAAACATCTAGTTTAGTGAAACTAATAGCACTAACTCCAATTGGGTCAAAGCAGAAGACCTTTTGAGTTGAAATTCCAAAAGCTAGTAGTATCACTTGGTTAGGTCTAAAAATTTCAGACCTACTTCATATTTTGATGATTGTGCAGATTTATATTCTGCTGATCTTTCTCAAATTTAAATCCGTTGTTAGAAATAAATATGAACAGAATTTCGCTCATAGTTGGCATATTAGGTTTTGCAGTTGTTGGTTGCACGAATGGCGCTCAAAATGGCAACACTGCTACTAATACTACTAACACTGCTACCAATATAAGTGCAGAGAATGTTGCTACTCCCAATAGAAAATTGCAAACAATCGGCGTTGCGTTGGGTGACTTAGGCAATCCCTTCTATAATGCAGTGCAGAAGGGGGCTGAGACAGAAGCCCAGAAACTTGGGGGTAATATCAGAGTTAATGCGGTTTCCAGTGGCTTTGACTTGAACCAACAAAGCAACCAAATCGAAAATTTCACGGCTGCGAATACTGACCTAATTATCCTCAGTGCTGTTGATAAAAAAGGAGTTAAACCCGTAATTGATCAAGCAAGGCTGGCAGGTAGGGTTGTGATTGCAGTAGATTCAGCCGTTGATGCAGATGTGGATGCAATGATTAGCTCCAACAATACCCAAGCTGGTGAGGTTGCTTGCCAATATATTGCCGATCGCCTCAAAGGTCAAGGTAGTGTAGTTATCCTCAACGGGACTCCGATGGACTCAATCAATCAGCGAGTTAGTGGCTGTGAGAAGTCATTATCCAAATATCCTGATATCAAACTCATCTCTAAAGACCAAAACGCTGAAGGGACAAGGGATGGAGGGCTAAGAGTCATGAGTGATGTGCTTACAACCTTTCCCAAAATTGATGCCGTTTTTGCCACTAACGACCAAAGTGGTGTCGGCGCAGATTTAGCAGCTAGACAAGCAAGACGTAAAGAATTTTTTATTGTTGGGGTTGATGGATCACCAGATGCAACCAAAGCAATGGAAGATAAAGATGGAGTATTTGCTGCAACTGCTGCTCAAAATCCCGCAGGGATGGCCCAAAAAGCAGTTCAAATTGGCAACGATATCATCAAGGGTAAAAAACCTGAGTCATCTGACATTCTGATTCCAGTCACCTTGGTTACTAGAGAAAATCTCAGCAGCTATAAGGGCTGGTAATTTGTAATTCGTAATTCGTAATTACAAGATGCGGAAAAAGGCTTGATACAGGATAGTTGCAGTACTTTACCCTGTTTTTTAAATACATCGTTTTGAAATTTGGTGTTTCTAGGAGATATATGAATGTGAAAAAGATTGCGATCGCATCTGGCATACTAGGGATCATCAGTGGTAGTCTTATCGGCTGTACAAATACTTCTCCCGATGGCACTGCTACTAACCCTGATACAAAACCTGCTACCAATACCAGTGCAGAGACTAAAACCGCCACTGGGAATGGAAAATTAAAATCAGTTGCCTTTACTGTTGGTGATTTAAGTAATCCCTTCTTTGTCCTCATGGGACAAGCAACTGAGGCAGAGGCGAAGAAAATTGGCGGTAAGGATGTCAATGTTACCGTAGTTTCCAGTGCCTATGACCTCAACCAACAAGCTAATCAAATTGAAAATTTCACGGCTTCCAACACTGATATCATTATCGTCAATGCTGCTGATAAAAGTGGTATTAAGCCGGCAATTGAAAAGGCAAAACAAGCAGGTCGAATTGTCATTGCAGTAGACACTGGTGCTGAGGGAGGTGTAGACGCCACCATTACTACCAACAATGTCCAAGCTGGAGAAGTTAGTTGCAAATATATTGCCGATCGCCTCAAAGGTAAAGGCAATGTTGTCATAGTTAACGGGCCGCCAGTAGACTCGGTGATTCAGCGAGTTAGTGGCTGCGAGAGTGTATTGTCCAAATATCCTGATATCAAAATCCTCTCTAAAAACCAGAATGCAGAGGGTAGTCGGGATGGAGGACTCAGAGTTATGACCGATTTGCTCACAACCTTTCCAAAAATTGATGCGGTTTTTGCCATCAACGATCCCAGTGGAGTTGGCGCAGAACTAGCAGCTAATCAAGCACAACGTAAAGATTTCTTTATTGTTGGAGTTGATGGTGCGCCAGAAGCTATTACTGCGATCGCAACTAAAGATGGTATATATGCGGCAACTGCTACTCAAAATCCGCGAGGGATGGCTGAAAAAGCAGTTCAAGTTGGCAACGACATCTTAAATGGGAAAAAACCAAGCAGTTCTACGATTCTGATTCCAGTTAAGTTGATCACAAAAGATAACGTCAGCACAGAAAAAGGCTGGAAGTAATAAAAATTGTGAATTTGCAATTGGAAATTATGTCTTTTGATATAAGTCCTTTGGTGCATTTGTAAAGTTTTTGCACATACCTAGAATGTCTGGCTGTTTTCACTTAAATTAATACCAAACCTCATCTTTATGCCTGTCTTTTCTTTAATAGAAAGATGGGTTTAGAAAGAGGTTAAAACTCTGCTGCACCCAATTGATAACCGCTATGTATGTGCATCAGTGGAAAGTTTGAGTGTCTATTTATAGCACTTAGACTTTCCCAAGAATCTCTCTGAACTAACGTTAACAACAAAGGATGAAAATATCTCTTGACAACTCCTAGTCAGCTTTGAAAACATGATTTTGCGATCAATCAAATATGAATTTATTAATTTCTAATTTAGGTTCGCGAATTTTAAATTTTTTTACAGGTTTTGCTCATGACAACAAATATTGAAACTTCATTTTCTGATGCACCAGCCACCACCCCGGTGTTAGAAATGCAAGGGATTACAAAACGATTTCATGGTGTATCTGCGCTCCAAAATGTTAATCTCACCATTTATCCTGGAGAAGTTCACGCCCTCATGGGTGAAAACGGAGCAGGTAAAAGCACATTGATGAAAATCCTGGCAGGGGCTTACATTGCCGATGAAGGAGAAATTCGCATCAATGGTCAACCCCTGAAAATTACCGATCCGGCGACAGCACGCAAGGCGGGTATTAACCTAATTTATCAAGAACTGAACGTTGCACCGAATTTAACCGTTACCGAAAATATGTTTATGGGTAGCGAGTTGCGGCGAGGTCAGCTTTTAGACCGCAAAGCGATGCAACTGGAAGCAGAGGAAGTGTTGGAAAGCCTGGGAGCTAATTTTACCGCCCAGACTATAGTTGGTACTTTGTCCATTGCCGAACAGCAGCAAGTGGAAATTGCCAGGGCGCTGAAAGATAAAAGCCGCGTTTTGGTGATGGATGAACCAACAGCAGCCCTATCTGACCGCGAGAGCGACCATTTATTTGAGGTAATTCGCAAACTACGGCGTGATGGCATTGCCATTATTTACATCAGCCATCGCATGGAAGAAATCTATGCCTTAGCTGACCGGATTAGTGTGTTGCGTGATGGTCAATATATTGGCAGTCTGACACGCAGCGAAATTTCTCCCCAGCGATTAGTGCAGATGATGGTCGGTCGCTCCATGCAAGACTTTTACGAACATCAACGGCAAATGCATCCTGGCCCAGTGGTGCTGTCAGTCAGGAATATGAGCGACGCCCGCAAGAAAATTGAGCCGGCTAGTTTTGAACTTCATGCTGGAGAAATTCTGGGTTTAGCGGGTCTAGTTGGCGCAGGACGCACAGAACTATCCCGGCTGATTTTTGGTGCTGACCGCAAAGCCAGTGGTGAAGTATTTCTGAATGGCAAAAAACTGGAAATTAATAGCCCCAGTGATGCGATCGCGGCGGGAATTGGCTACGTTCCAGAAGACCGCAAAGACCAAGGTTTATTTCTGGAGATGAGCGCCCGCAAGAATATTGCCATCAACACACTCAAGCAGGATGCAAAGGGTGGAATTGTTAACTGGCCTTCAGTGAATCGGCTATCAACAGACGCGGTAGAAAACTTTAATATCCGCCTAGCCAATTTGGAAATTAGAGCATTGGATCTTTCTGGTGGTAATCAGCAGAAACTATTGCTAGCGCGTTGGTTAGCCATTAAGCCGAGAGTACTGATGTTAGATGAGCCGACACGCGGCGTAGATATCGGTGCCAAAAGCGAAATTTACCGAATTATGAGTGAATTAGCAGCGCAAGGTGTTGCTATTTTAATGGTTTCCAGCGAACTATCAGAGATTGTCGGCATGAGCGATCGCGTCTTGGTGATGCGAGAAGGACAGCTGGTAGGCGAACTGGATGGCAGTCTTGGCAAAGAAATCACCCAAGAAAAGATTATGCACTACGCAACTGGAGCATCGGAGGTATTAGCATCATGAGTCAAACAGTCAGACCACCTATCAATAAATCAGCCAATAATTCCGCAGCTCGCAACCGGAAATCAATCAGCACTCTGTTAGAAGTTGCGGGTATTCTGCCAATCCTAGTAATTATCTGCATCTTATTTGCATTCCTTTCTCCCAACTTCCTCACCGGCGGTAACATCATTAATATCTTGCGTCAGTCATCAATTAATATTGTGCTGGCAACAGGAATGACCTTTGTAATTCTCACCGGCGGTATTGACCTTTCAGTTGGGTCAATATTGGCTGTTTCTGCCGTAGTTGCCCTGCTGGTATCGCTACTACCGGCTTTAAGTTGGGCAGCCGTACCTGCTGCGTTGCTTGCAGGATTGTTTTTGGGCTTACTCAACGGTGCGCTCATCACCTTCTTGGATGTGCCACCTTTTATTGTCACCTTGGGTTCACTTACAGCCTTGCGGGGTGTGGGCTTCTTGATTGCCAAGGGGACAACGTTAATTAACCGGGACATAAATTTTGCTTGGGTGGGTAATAGTTATGTCGGCCCCCTGCCGTGGCTAGTGATAATTGCGCTACTGACTGTGATAGCTAGCTGGTTTATCCTGCGGCAAACTGTTTTAGGAGTGCAGATATATGCCGTTGGTGGTAACGAGCGGGCAGCAAGATTAACAGGGATTAAAGTTAATCGGGTATTGCTATTCGTCTATGGTATTAGTGGATTACTGGCAGGCTTAGGAGGAATCATGAGCGCCAGCCGTCTTTATAGTGCCAGTGGTGTATTGGGTCAAGGTTATGAATTAGATGCGATCGCAGCTGTTATTCTAGGTGGAACCAGCTTTACAGGTGGTATTGGCACTATTGGCGGTACACTTTTAGGTGCATTAATTATTGCGATTCTCAACAACGGTTTAACCTTGTTGAACCTATCTTACTTCTGGCAACTAGTCGTCAAAGGACTAGTAATTATTTTGGCAGTAATGATTGATCGGTTACGCAGACGTTCTAGACGATAAAAGGGACTGGGGACTGGGGACTGGGGGGATGAGGGAGATAAACAAAACTCTTAACTCAGCACGGGCTAAACGCCCCGCTACCGCTAACAGCACTCAGCACTCAGCACTCCTAACGCCCAATTCCCAATATACAAACTTATGTCTACCACTACTGTTCGTCGTAAATCCAACACATTTTATGTCATTTTGATTGCTGGTGCTGCTGCTCTCGGCGGCTTCCTGTTCGGTTTTGACACCGCAGTAATCAACGGCGCGGTTCGCGCTCTTTCCCAAACCTTTAACGCCAACAGTGTGCTAACAGGTCTTGCCGTATCACTGGCATTGTTGGGGTCTGCGGTAGGAGCCTTCTATGCAGGGAAAATCGCAGATCGTTATGGTCGAGTCAAAGCAATGGTAGCAGCTTCGGTGTTTTTTACCATCAGCGCCATTGGTTCCGGGATAGCCTTCGGAATCTGGGATTTTATCTTTTGGCGGGTATTGGGTGGGATTGCAGTTGGTGCTGCTAGTGTAATCGCCCCAGCTTACATCGCGGAATGTTCTCCTACCCATTTGCGAGGAAGATTAGGATCTCTGCAACAATTAGCGATCGTAATTGGGATTTTCATTGCCCTAATATGCAACTACTTTATTGCGGTGTCAGCAGGTTCAGCCGAGTCACCGTTTTTGTTTGGTATCGCGGCTTGGCGCTGGATGTTTTGGACGGAAATTCCTCCCGCCGTGCTTTATGGAATGGCAGCCTTAATGATTCCCGAATCTCCCCGGTACTTGGTTGCTCAAGGTCGAGAACCAGAAGCAGCTAACGTTCTGACCAAAATTTTGGGGGGTAACGTACTGCCAAAAATCGAAGAAATTCGGCAAACAGTGCTTCGAGAACGCGAACCCAGGTTATCTGACCTTTTAAGCAGAAGTGGTGGACTCCTCCCAATAGTTTGGATAGGAATAGGCTTATCTGTATTACAGCAATTCGTTGGGATTAATGTAATCTTTTACTACAGCAGCGTTTTGTGGCGGGCAGTCGGGTTCTCAGAAAAAGATTCCCTATCAATTACCGTGATTACAGGAGCCGTCAACATTATTACAACATTGATTGCGATCGCCTTTGTAGATAAATTTGGTCGCAAGCCCTTACTCATACTAGGGTCGATTGGCATGACCTTGACCTTGGGGACGATGGCTTCTATTTTTGGTACTGCTCCCCTAGATGCTGCTGGGAACCCCAATCTCACCGGAAGCGCAGGTACCGTGGCTCTCATTGCAGCCAACCTCTATGTATTTTGCTTCGGCTTCTCCTGGGGGCCAGTAGTTTGGGTGCTATTGGGAGAAATGTTTAATAACAAAATTCGAGGCGCTGCACTTTCAGTTGCAGCTGCCATGCAATGGGTTGCGAATTTCATCATTTCCACAACATTTCCTCCCATACTGCAATATTTTGGTCTAGGTTCTGCCTATGGACTTTATACAATTGCGGCAGCGACCTCATTCTTTTTCATTCTCTTTTTTATTAAAGAAACCAACGGAATTGAGTTAGAAGATATGTAATTTGTAGTTTCATCAAGTTTGATTTAGTTCGTAGTAAGCACTTTAGTGCTTAGATGAGAGCTAGAGCCAGCCACTACGAACTTATCAAAATTAATTTGGTGAACTAAATACAAACCCTCGCTTCAGTCAATCAATAAAAACATGGAAACTATCAATACGGCTCTTTGTTCTTCTGGTTTATCTGGCATAGTATTTCATGCGCCGTTTATTGATTTGCATCCCGGATTTAAATTAGCCGGTTCTTGGGAAAGAAGCAAAAAGCTAATACAGGAACATTATCCTGATGTCAAAAGCTATCCTTCTTTAGAAGCATTGCTAGCAGATGAGCAAGTAATCTTGGTGGTGGTAAATACACCCACTTATACCCATTACGATTATACTAAACAGGCATTGCTTGCAGACAAACATGTAGTGGTAGAAAAAGCATTCACCACAACGGTAGCAGAAGCCGAACACCTGAAAGAATTGGCACAAAAACAGGGAAAAAAATTATCTGTATATCACAACCGGAGGTGGGATAGTGATTTTAAAACAGTAAAAAAAATTGTCAAAGAAGGCTTGCTAGGTGATATTATTGAAGCAGAATTTCAACTTCAAAAATATAAACCAACCCTTAGCCATAAACAACACGTAGAAGTTCCAAGTCCGGGGGCAGGAACATTAAACAACTTAGGGCCGCACTTAATAGACCAAGCTTTGCATTTATTTGGGATGCCTGATGCTGTTTTTGCAGATATCCGCATAACTAGGCTGCGATCGCAGGTAGATGATTATTTTGAGTTGATATTATACTACGACAAACTGCGCGTCAAATTAAAAGCAAGTTTTCTTGTGCGTGAGCCTGAACCGGGTTATATCATACATGGCACTAAAGGTTCTTTTCTCAAAAGCAGAGCCGATAAACAAGAAGAGTATTTAGTAGCGGGTATGAAGCCTAATACACTTGATTGGTATACAGAGCCGGAAAGTGAATATGGCTTGCTTCATACAGAAAAAGACACAAAAGTAATTCGGGAAAAAGTTAAAAGCTCACAGGGCAGTTATTTAGGTTATTACGATGCGGTGTATAAATCCATTGTTAATAATCAGCCAATTGCTGTTACTGCCGAAGATGGAATTAATGTAATGCGAATTATAGAAGCGGCTATTACAAGCAGCAATGAGCAAAAAGTCATAGCGTTGCTTTAAGTGACCTAAAACCTAAACTCAAAATATCTAACTTTAACGCTGATTATCTCATAACCTCTAACCAAAGCTTCTAGTTTGACATACTCACCGAGAAAGAAGGGGAGGGGATTCTGGAGTAATAAGTAATAAGTAATAAGTAATGAGTAAATACCCATTTCTCATCCACTCACTACTCATTACTCATTATTCATTACTCATTTAAAGTCCTGTCACCGAGATAAAAAGCCGTCCTCAAAGGACAGGGCTTCTCTACGAGACGCTTCGCGAACAGACCCAAGTTTTTGGTAATCTCTTTGGTTACAAAGTCAGAATTCAACCATCTTCAACTAATAAGTCAATGATCAAAACTCTTTTTTATAGCTTTTTTCTCTTATTTTTGGCAATTCCAGCAGTTTGGGCAGCACCTCCAGAAGATGATTCTAATAGAAATTTGCAGGGACAAGTTACCTCAGTTTCCCAGTTTTCTGATGTACAACCAACCGATTGGGCATTTGGTGCATTGCAATCTTTGGTCGAACGCTACGGTTGTATTGCAGGTTATCCCAATTCCACCTATCGCGGTAATCGTGCCTTAAGCCGTTATGAGTTTGCCGCAGGTTTAAATGCTTGTTTGGATCGGATTAATGAGTTAATTGCCACAGCTACTAGCGATTTAGTTAATAAGCAAGACTTGGCAGTGCTACAAAAGTTACAGTCAGACTTTGCGGCAGAATTGGCAACTCTGCGTGGGCGAGTGGATACCCTAGAAGCACGGACAGCAACACTGGAGGCGCAGCAGTTTTCCACCACTACTAGGTTGAATGCTCAAATTATTACCGCCATTAGTGATACCTTTGGTAATAGAGTAGGTGGTGAAGATGATGAATCCAATCTCTACTTTGCAAACCGGGGTCGTCTCAACTTAGAAAGTAGCTTCACCGGCAAAGATTTGTTGCGAGTCCGGCTGGAGTTTGGCAACTTTACGAATTCCAATGGTGCAAGCCAAATTGCCGCAGCCACAGGCACGGGAATGACACGCCTGAATTTCGACAATGACAGCAACAATACACTGATAATTCCCCACATCCGTTACTACTTCCCCGTTAGCGATTCCCTTTCCTTCGTTGTCGGCCCCACAGGCATTGGCTACAACGACATCACAGATAACGTGACTCCTGCCACAATCGCCGATGACGGTAACGGAATTCCCTCACTATTTGGCAAAAACAGTCCCCTCTTCGAGCGGGGTGGCGGTGGTGCAGCTGCTAACTTAAATATCAGCAAAAACTTAGTTCTCACCTTGGGCTATTTAGCGAATAATCCCAACGTTCCATCAGCGCAAAATGGGTTATTTGATGGTGGTTACAACGCCCTTGCACATTTGGTATATTACGGCAAGCAAGGATCTATTGGTGTCGCTTACTCTCATGGCTATACCCCTGCTGGCTCTGTAGATATCACCGCCGGTAGGGGCAGTGCTTTATCAGGCGCTCCCTTTGGAAACACCATTGCTACTTCCAACAGCATTGTTGGCGCACAAGGATACTATCGCTTTTCCCCAAATTTCCAGATTCACTCTTGGGGTGGTTATATCTGGTCAACTGCCAAAAACTCAGGTTTGAGTGATATTTCCAATGGCAGAGGTGGAACAGATTCTCTCTTCGTGAACAATGGTGATAATGCCAATGCTTGGTTTGGGGCGATTGGTATGTCGTTTCCCGATGTGGGCGGTAAGGGAAACTTGCCGGGAATTCTCTTTGGTATACCGCCGCGTGTCTCTAACAGTGATGTTCGTCAAGATCGAGACAACGCTTATCATATCGAAGCATTCTATCGTTACCGACTAAATGATAACATTTCAGTTACTCCTGGTTTTTGGGTGATTCTCAACCCAGAAAACGACAGCAGAAATGATACGCAGTATGTGGGTGTGCTTCGGACAACTTTCGATTTTTAACTGAATGTCAATGGTTTGTTTGAGTAACAGAGTGCTGAGTATTCAGCACTCTTTAGAAACTTCTAGTGAAAAAACAAAAATTATTCTTCTGTTACTACCAAATTCCACAGCGCATCAATCCCATTTCCTACATACTCTGAATCCTGGTGTTGTGAAATCCATTCGGCGACAGTAGCAGTTACATTGCTGGAGTTTTTGCCCAACTTGCCCAATGCAGAAGCAGCAAAGTAACGCACTATCGGAGTCTCATCTTTGAGTAAACCCAGCAGTGCTTCAACTACCTGTGGCGAGGCGTTGCCCAACTTGCCCAATGCATCAGCAGCAGAGTTACGCACTATCTCACTCTTATCTTTGAGTAAACCCAGCAGTGCTTCAACTACCTGTGGCGAGGCGTTGCTCAAGTTGCCCAATGCTTGAGCAGCAAAGTAACGCACTATCTCACTCTCATCTTTAAGTAAACCCAGCAGTGCTTCAACTACCTGTGGCGAGGCGTTGCCCAAGTTGCCCAATGCAAAACCAGCAGAGTTACGTACACTCTGACTCTCATCTTTGAGTAAACCCAGCAGTTCTGCCAATACTTCCTGTTGTTCACCTAAAGCTGCCCGGTATTCTCGCAGTCGCCCTTTATCCAAATCTGCTGATGCTTTCAACCGTTCTAGTGCTTGAGCTTGAAACCGGGTTTCATTTAAATTGCAAAGAATTTGAAAAACCTGTGATTTAACTTTCTTACCTACTGACTGAGAATTGCTAACTTCAAGCTCAACTAATTTCTGCAAAATATCTGTAATCAATTTGCCATCAGATAATTTTAAATCTTCAGCTAAACAAGTACCTGCAAATAAAAGATTGCGATGCAGCCATTCTTCATAAGGAGTCTCTTGTTGCAGAATTGCTTCAATAATTTTTTTCGAGTTCTTTGGATTTTGTTGAGCTATTAACAGCAACAACACCTCTCGCCAGTGGGAATTGTGTAGATAATCTCGAATGTGATTTAGTACTTCGTTAAAGTCTCCTGATTGGCGATCGCGTATTTCTTCACCTGCCAAATATTCCTGAAATGTCTTATGCACAAAGGCATATCTATCTTGACCTTGTTCGTTTAATAAACCACAGCGTTCTGTAATATGGTCAACTAAGCGTTTTGCTTCCTCTTGAGCTTGATGTTTTTGAACTTGATAATTACATTCACCAATATATTGGCTTAATTGCGTAATTAACTCATCTCTATCAATCAGCGTACCGCCTTCTTTATCGCTACTTTCCCCTTGAGAATGAATCCAGTAAGCTAGGCGTTCCATCAATCTTTTGATATCGTCCAATTTAATATAATTCAGCTTCCAGGACTCAATATCCTTGTTTACATCCCAGTTAATCAATAGCGTATCAACTGCTTGTTCATAGAGTTTATGTCGTTGTCTGGGCAAATGTGCATCATAGCGATGAATCAAAGCAATAATTGTCAGTAATAAAGGATTGCGTGCTAATAATTTGATGCGTTCTTGTGTTGCTAATGCTTTTTTTAAGCTTTCTTGACGCTCTTGTGCTTTTTCTGGGTTGTTTGGCAGTCTGCTGTTATACCATTGCTGAATAAATAAATCAATTTGACTATCATCAAATTTTTCTAGCTGATAATGAGGAAATTCATCTGTACCAAAAAATCCTCGATTATAACCTGCTGGACGCGAAGTTATAATTGCCCGATTTTGAGAATATTGTCCGAGAAAGCTGTGAATTATCTTTACGAATTCATGGCGATCGCCTGGTTTAGCGATTTCATCTAAGCCATCAAGTAAAATTAACGCTCTCCCATCATCTAACCAATGTTCAAAGAAACCTTTGGGCAATTCTTTAACATGAATACTATTAGCAAAAATGCGTACATATTCTAAAAGATTCTTTGTTGGAGCTTTGCCTAAGTCTCTAATTCTAATCAAAATTGGCAGTAACTCTAAGTCTGCTGATAAACCGAGTTTCTCAGTCTGCTGTTTAGCCAACATCAAAGCAAAGTAACTCATCAAAGTTGTTTTACCAATTCCTGGTTCTCCCAACACAACAAATTTATTGCGTATACTTTCTTTCAGCAGTTCTTTAGCTGAGAATTTCTTGCCACTACTTTGTTGTTCCCAAAGTAAATTTTCCTGGCGTTGCTGGTTGGCTGTTTCTTCTAAAGCTAAATCTAGATTTAATTTTAAACCTGTGCTTGCTCTAACTTCCACCTGCTCAACTACATTAGGCATCACAAAAATTTGTGGTAGTTTAGCAAATTTTTCTTCTTCTTTTGTTTTTACCTTTATTCCGACAAATTCAACACCATCAAAATAGCCTAATAGTTGTTTAAGATAATCTGATTTAGCAATTTGAAACTTTAAATATGTATTGGTGTGTTCAAAATAAGCATCTACAAACTTTTTCAGCCAATGTTCAATACTTTTATCGTGAAACTCTAAGTTTGGCTTTTCTGATTTAATTTTGTGGAATATTTTAATTAAAACTTGTAGATTTGGGGTTGTTTTCTCTGTAAAAGGCTTCTGTAATTCTTCTTGAACTCCTGTATCTTTGAAAAATTGGTCTAGAAGTTCTCTAGTTTGTTTGTCGTCACAATGATAGAATAAATGCTGTTCATAAGATTGCTTATTATCCCATTCATCAGCAGATTTGGCACCTGCTTTTAAAGCTTTTTCTAAGTCTGTAGGATTTAATGCACTATTGATTTTCTTAACAATTTCTGGAGCTACTGCTTTTACTACTGGGCCCACAATAGCTAATAAATCTACGCTCATATTGCTTGGTATATATAGTTTACATACATACTACACGTTTACCCCCCTTAATCCCCCCTTGTAAAGGGGGGAAATAAGAAATCTTGTTCCCTCCCCTTTCCAAGGGGAGGGTTAGGGTGGGGTAAAACTGACGCGAAAAACCAAGTGAGTAAGCTATTTCTGGCGATGCCTACGGCTGGCTACGCCTACGCATTTGTTGATTCTGCGATCGCATTTGCTATTTCGGCATACTCATTTGCTATTTCGGCGAACTCATTTGCTATTTCGGCGATCGCATTTGTTGATTCGGCGAACTCATTTGTTATTTCGGCGATCGCATTTGTTGATTCGGCATTCGCATTTGTTAATTCGGCGATCGCATTTGCTATTTCGGCATACTCATTTGCTATTTCGGCGTATTTTAGCCAATAGGCGCTACTTCTGCATATTCCGCTTCATTTGTTCTAACTCATCCTGAGTTTCCCAACTACGGAACTTCTCTTCTAAGTCATCAAAACCACCAGAAAAATTGCTAGTTTGATTCGACCAACCAATGCTTTCCGAGCGCTGCTGGGTTTGCGCTTTCGCACGGGCTGTCTGTGCTTCGGCCGCTTTAGCTTGCACTTCCTGTCGCCGTTGCTGAATTTTTTGCAGTAGTTCCTGAGATTGGTTAATGCGTTCTTTCAGCCCTTGCATGTGTCCCCAGCGCTGATTTCCTTCGCGCAACAGGGCTGCTTCTCGCTCACCCGCCGCCGCTGCCAAATCCTCTCTATTGGCGTTTTTGGCTTTTTGAATCCGGATATGCCAACGCTGAATTTCTTGAGCGGTAGAGAGAATTTCTTCTTCCGATCGCTTCTCTTGTAATTTTAAATCTGCGATCAGCTTTAATGTATCTTCTTCTTGCTCACGCAGCTGTTCTAGCAGCGCCTCTAACTCCAAATGTGGATTGTTACGCAAGAATTCTTCTAAACGGTTTTCTAAAAACCGACTCAAATCATCAAATAAGCCCACTGCTAGAACTCCAGAGATCGGGTGCGTGACTATTTTATTGTAGTGGTCAGGTGGACTTCTGGGTGTTAGTTAGATTTCAAAATTGGGAAGAATGTATTTGGTGAAACTACGCAAATAACCCTGACTTACAAAATAAGGCTTTAATCAGTATGAGTTCTGATTTTCAACCGCCACCTAAGAGCTTGTTCATACTAGCTTCTGTAGGAGGAGTGCTTACCGCTGCGATCGCGATCGCAATTTTAACTGTTTGGTCTAAGCAACTTCCTAAAACTTCTGTAGACCAAACTGCCTCACAGCAGTTGGTACAACCAGATAAAATCCAAAGCCCTATCTCTACTCAAGAAGCTGAAATAATTGCCAGCTTTGATGCTAAATCTTTAGTGTTGCCAGGTCAACCCATCCCTAAAAACCAACTAACGATCGCCATAATTCCATACGTTGCTCCTGGAGTTGGAAAGCTGACTCCAGGGGAAACGACAACTGCTCGTCAGGCTTGGTCATACTTCCAGCGCAACTGGAACGATGAAACTGGCTTGGTCAATTCCGTTGATGGCTTTGCCTCTGTCAGTATGTGGGATCAGACAGCAGCGATCGCAGCCTTGGTCAGTGCTAGAGAACTCAATATTGTGCCTGTGGCTGAATTTGAAGCCAAAATGAGCAAAATGTTGAAAACTCTGGCATCAATGCCTTTATACAAAGGGGAACTACCCAACAAGCTTTACAATGCTAAAACTCTCGTCCCTGTTAACTATGGTCAACTAGAAAAACGGGAAGAAATTGGTTGGTCAGCCATCGATTTGGGCAGGATGGCAATTTGGCTGAAGATTGTCGGGGCAAAGTATCCAGAAATGCGATCGCAAACAGAAGAAGTTTGGAAACATTGGCAAGTCAAGCGTCTGACCAAAAGAGGACAAATGTATGGTACTGCTGTTGTCAAAGGTAAAGAACAGTACAACCAAGAAGGTCGCTTGGGTTATGAGAATTATGCTGCTTATGGTCTGAAGCTTTGGGGCTTGGATGTTAACAAAGCCTTAGATTATCAGTCTCACGCTGCCTTTGTTGATCTTTACGGACAGGGAATTCCTTACGATCAACGTGACTATAAAAACTCTGGTGCTAATAACTACGTTCTTAGCGAACCTTATATCTTAGATGGTATTGAAACTGGATTTCAAGCTTTGCCTAAAGCTTATGCCGATCGGATTTTAGCTGCTCAAGCAGCGCGTTATGAAGCCACAAAACAATTAACTGCCGTTACCGCAGACAACTTAGATCGCTCTCCATACTTCGTTTACAGCAGCCTATTTGTCAACGGAAAACCTTGGACAACTATTACAGATACTAGAGAACAGCATAACAATTTGCGATTCCTCAGTGCCAAAGCTGCGATCGGTTGGCATGTACTTTATAACACTGATTATACTCGCCAGTTATTTGATTTCGTTCAAGGCAACCTTCAGTCTAAAGAAGGCTGGTACAACGGTTTTTATGAGTCTCTGCGTCAGCCAAATAAAACTCTTACCGCCAATAATAACGGTGTTATTTTGGAGAGTCTACTGTATAAGAAAGTTGGGCAACCACTTACCTTTTGGGCAGGAGTCAAGAGTCATAAATCAACAGAGAAGGCTATCAGAAAACCCTAAGTTATACCATTTCACAAAAATCTTGATACATATAGATTTTTCGTAGGGGTAAAGCATTGCTCATTAGTGTCAACTTAACGCGAAACCTCACGTCCGCCAGGGATTGTAAATCCCTGTCTC
>NZ_JAWJTF010000019.1:0-38493 GCF_048836525.1 Nostoc sp. CALU 546 | reverse complement strand
AAGCCCGCAGCGAAGCTATTTCTAGCTTAAGTTGACACCAATGAGCAATGTGCGAATTTGCAAAACCAAAGGAGATGAAAACATCGGGATTTCCTCCAGGTTCGGATGCCTAGCCAACTAATTATATTCTCACGCAAAAAAGCAAAGACGCGAAGATATAACTTTGCGTCTTTGCTTTTTTATCAAAAATTATCGAGGAAGGCAGGAGGCAGAGGGCAGGAGGCAGGAGGAAAACTGCCCGACGCTCGCAGACTCGCTACCGCTGCGCTATCTGTTTCCTGCCGCGACCATAGGGAGCAAGGGTTGAAGACCCCCTCCAAATTTTCAATTTGGTGGCTCTTTTTCAGGAGGGGTTTGAATCCCCTTCTGAAAAAAAACCTTCTGCCTCCTGCCTCCTGCCTCCTTCAATCTCAGATTTACTTGTTAGGCTGAGGAGTCATCCGCAGATAGGGTTTGATTTCCTCGTAGCCTTTGGGGAATTTCTCTTTAAGTACTTCTGGATCTTTGAGTGAGGGGACAATTACACAATCGTCTCCATCTTTCCAGTCGGCTGGTGTTGCCACGCTGTAATTATCAGTCAATTGCAGAGAATCAATCACCCGCAAAATTTCATCAAAGTTGCGTCCTGTGCTGGGGGGATATGTAAAACTTAGGCGGAGTTTCTTATTAGGGTCAATCACGAAAACCGATCGCACTGTCACCGCCGCATTCGCATTCGGGTGGATCATGTCGTAAAGGTCAGAAACCTTGCGATCGGCATCTGCCAAAATTGGGTAGTTAAGGGTGGTGCTTTGAGTTTCTTCAATGTCTCCCACCCAGCCTTTGTGGGATTCAACGTCATCAACGCTGAGTGCGATCGCTTTGACATTGCGCTTGTCAAATTCTGGTTTGAGCTTGGCAACTGTGCCGAGTTCTGTTGTACAAACAGGTGTAAAATCAGCAGGGTGAGAGAACAGCACAACCCAGCTGTCACCTGCCCATTGGTAAAAATCGATGTCGCCGTGTGTTGAGGCTTGCGTAAAGTTGGGTACTGTGTCACCTAGACGGAGAGCCATGTGAGATTCCCTGTAGTTAAGAAAGGCATATATATTCTAGTATGCCATCATGACATAAAACCCCGATTTCCCAATCGGACTATAGCAGTTTGAAACAAAATTTTAGGTTGTCAGCACTCTTGGATAAAGGACGAAAGAGAGTTAAAATTTATTGACTAAAGTACATATATATGCTTTAGTTAGTGTGTTTTCCCTACAAGTTTTTCTTTACCGCAAATCTACATATTGACCTAAATCCTTATCCCTGATAATTTGTCCCATTTTCTGATACTCTCGACGCATAGCTCGAATTAAATGTACCATCTCAATTACTCCCCCATCATCTGCTGCTAAAAAAGCTGCTGTCAGTGCAATATAGCGAATATTAGCCCCCGTAAGCTCAAAATTTTGTGCCAATAATTCTAAATCAAGATTGTGGCTACAGGGGGCATTTTTGGGGAAAATTCTCTGCCAAATTAGGTGACGATTCTTTGTATCTGGTAAGGTAAACTCGATAATAAATCGGAGCCGCCGCTCAAAAGCTTCGTCAATATTGCTACGAAGATTTGTAGTTAAAATTGCAATACCTTCATACTCTTCCATTTTTTGCAACAGATAACCTACTTCGATATTGGCGTAGCGATCGCGGGCATCTTGCACCTCAGAACGTTTGCCAAACAAGGCATCAGCTTCATCGAAAAAAAGAATGGCATTAGAATTGGTTGCAGCGGTAAAAATGCGATTGAGATTTTTTTCTGTCTCGCCGATGTATTTACTAACTATTTGAGACAAATCAATTTTGTAAAGGTCTAGTTGCAGTTGATGGGCAATCACCTCTGCTGCCATAGTTTTACCTGTACCGGAAGAACCAGAAAACAGAACATTTAGACCTTTTCCTAAAGATAATTTATCTGCAAAACCCCATTTTTGATGTACTAAATCTCGGTATTCTGCTTCTTTGCAAATATCTTGTAGTTGTGTGATTTGGTTGGGGTGCAATACAATATCATCCCAAGTATATTTCGGTTCGATTTTACGGGCGAGGCTAGCTAAATCGTGACCTGATTGAGCGCGAGCTGCACTACATAAGTTTAAAAATGACGGTAGTGATTTTTCTTTAGTTGAGTCAATTTGTTGCCAACGGGCGGTATTATGGGCAGTGGCGACAGCATCGGCAATTTGATCTGGGGTTAGCAGAAAGCGATCGCTCAATACATCTAACTCTCGATCCTCAACAGTTATCTGTGCTGCTTTTAGGTGAGTTTGCCAACATTGTCTGCGTTGACTAGACTCAGGAATTGTAAAGGGAACTGTAATTAACCCGGTTGCACCTGTAGCTGTGGGTACCCAATTTTGTACCCCTGCGAGGATGGTTATACCCCGATTGTTCTCTTCTAGTTCTCTGAAGAAGGATTGATAGAGAATTTGATTTTCCGGTAGGTAGAGAATATCGAGGTTATCCAGATACAGCAAACGGTGAAAAAACCAGGCTTCTCGCCATAAAAGTTGCAGTTTTTCCTCAAAGGTAACTTTATCCTCTACCATCCGTGCTAAATCGGCGATTAGCAAGGGAACATCCAGGCTTTTGGCGAGGATTTGGGCGGTGCGGCGTTTACCCGTGCTATCAGTTCCTTGAAAATAGAGCAGTAGGGGTTGTTGTTTCTGCCAGTCTTCTATCAACAAGGCTTCTAATGCGGTTTGTACATCTGCCTTGAGATATAAAGTATCAAAATATATGGTTGGTTCTAGTAGTTGACAACAAGAAGTGAGTCGGGAATCTAACCCTGGTTGATGTAATAGTAACCTCACCACTTGGGAGTCGAGTATTAGACGATGAGAAAGAAGTGTAGATTGCTGTTGATGAGGTTCTGGGCAGAGATGGAGCAGACGGTGGTTAATTAGGGGTGAGTTAGTAGTAAAATGCTTACGTCGTGATAGCTTTTCAGGAACGCTAGAACAGAGCAAGTTTAAGACCATATCTACTGTAGGTCTTTTGTTGCTTATATCATCTTGGAGATAGGCATAGAGCTGTTCATAGTGACGATCTAATTCTGGTGCAAGAGCGATCGCTATTATATCTAAGTCAAAGCTAGATAAACCAAAAGTATTTTGCAACCATGCTAAGAGCGAATCTGACCGTATTGTAATTGATGTTTGCTTTGATAATATCTCGGTTTTTTGCAACCATGACACTTCTATTTCTCTCTCTGTTTTCTCATGAGAAATAGCTTGTTTGAGAAGCCAATCTAATCGCACTAGAAGAGGTTGTAAGCCATTTAAATCTGCACTTATTTCTAGTTCTTGGGTGATGGGTTTGGTAAATATCTGCGCTTCTGCTGTTGAATACACTGGATATTCCTTGAGTGAGCAGTTGTTATTGTATATGGAAATGGATGAAATTAACTGATACCATAATTGCTGCGATGGCAATTCAAAATTCAGCACGTTTAGTAACATCTGATCAAGAATTTGCGAAGGTCAAAGTTCTAACGGTAATTAATTGTTAGCCATTCCTCTCATCAATAGATCAGCCTCAACCCAACCAAAGGTGATCGCACTCAATAAGTAGGTTATTGTTGTAGGTGTGTATTTGTTTTCTCACTCGCGGTTGAATTACCTATTAAGCCAGTTTGCCAGCTACCTAACTTATTCCATATAGCTCCTTTACCATGCTCTTGAACATGTTCTCGCAAATTTTGGAATCCTGCTCCTTCCGTTTGGACAAATGTGTTAAAACCACCATTCCCATCAGGAACCACACCAAAGAGTAGATGTCCTTTGACAGCTAAAGGAAAATCAATCCCCAGTTGGGGGCGCTGCGGATCTGCCGCTGCTATTTCCTGTTCACTACCATAGTGCGAAGTTTCTTTAGTTCCTGCCCGCCGCTTAAACATTTTTCCTGAGCTTAATTGTTGCTGGGTCAATTGTGCATCGCTGGGTATATTATTACCGTCTGACACCATATAATCTAGCGTAGCCTGTCCGGCAGAACCAGCAGCGGTAGATTTATCCATCACACGATTGGGTCTGCGAACTCGTTGATTGGGGTTTCTAGCTGCTAAACTTTCTGCCTTTGAGAAAAGCCGATCATAGATTCGGGCGTGATCATTGAAGATAATGTGCGCCCCTCTATAGAATTCATTAATCCCAGTTCTACCAAAAGCATTACTTACTTGTTGTTCTATATACGTTAAAATATGGTGATGGGTTCGATGCTGTCGACTAAGAATTCGTTTCCGAGTTGCTAAATCTTGTTTTTGCGTTGGAGTCAGCGGTTCAAAGGGTACGGCTTCCCCCTTGGCATTATGTACTAGTCTGGCTGCTCGTGCATTTCGTAAGTTAGTAAATTCTTCTGTAGTAAATCTCTGGTGCAACTGTAACGTTTGGATATTATTCCATGTTTGACACTTATTCTGATAATAAATAAGATATCCCTTATTGTAAAGATACTGGTTTGCTAGCCGGACGGCATCATCGTCTGTCTTTTGGATAACATTATTTCTAGAATCGGTTAAACCAATTTTTATTCCTTTCTTTTGAACTTTTCGTTCTACTATATCTCCACTATTCTGCTGCACCACATGGGTCAATTCATGCGCCAATAATTCCTGTCCCGCCGTGCTACTAGGATTATATGCCCCTTGCTTAAAAAATACATCCTGCCCTGTGGTAAACGCCTTCGCCTGAATTGATTGATTTAACTGGTCAGCCTGAACATCCGTATGCACCCTAACTCCACTAAAATCTGTTCCCATCGCTTGCCCCATTGACTGTTGCAGGCTGGCATCCAAAGGCTGTCCACTTCCCCTAGTACTATTAATCGCAGATTCCAAATCCCTTGATGCTTCACCCCCAGCAATAGCTTCTCGGCGCTGCACCATCTCTGGTAACTGCTTTAGTTGCAATTTTTCTTCATCTGTTTGCTGACGTTGTAAAGTATTCGGTTGTATTTGCGCTGAATCTTCCTTTGGCAGTGCATTCGTTTGTGGCGCGTGAATCTGCTGCACTACATCCTTAGCTACCTGATCCGCTTCTTGCTCATACTTATCTCCCACTTCTCCTATTGTTAGCTTCGCCTGTATTGGTGCAACCACTTGCCCCGCATCACCCCAAAGCTGTTGGGAAATGCCTTGAAATTCTGGTGTCCATGAGGTTCGCTTCCCCACCAAAATCTCTCGCGTTGACCTTGTACCGATCGCACTCTCTAACTCCTGTCTCTCATCCCCACTCACGCTATTTGGGTCTTGTTGCACTCTCTGCACAACTGAAGACAATGATCCATAACTGGGACTAGAGGCAATCTCTTTATTTATTGGCGTTGATGGCAGCGAGGGTGCAACTTTTTGAAATATTTGTTTTCGGTACATAGTTAATCTCCGGCATTCGATTAGGGATTGCAATAAAAAATACTGCTGAAATATACTTAAGTATTTATGTAACTTATAGTTTTTGCGTATTTATTATATATAGTATTAGTAGCCTAAATTATTACATTGGTATTTCACAACACTGAGAAAAGTCCAACTCAATTATTATCGTTGCAGAAAGATTTTGCAACGTCAAATTCCTTATTTTAAATTGAATCAATCGATTTTAGCAGATTTTTCTGAAATTACAGTTTTTGCAAATATTACTAATAGTTACAATATTCTTGACAATGTTTCATGTATATTTTATTCATAAAGCTAGTAACTGGTTGTATTATTTTGAACTAGCAGTTATTTTCTTTCATAAGCTTTCAAAATGAGCAGTGTCATAAAACAAACATTGTTTAGATTATGTTAGATGGTCTAGACACTACTTTAGAATTGCTACTGAAGCGAGAACTTCCACCTGATGTTCCTTCTGGAGACACGGAAGTTTTTATTAGTTTTGTTACGCCTTATCAAGGAGCAATTAAACAAAAGCCAGCGATTAATTTATTTCTTTATGATGTGCAGGAGAATCTGGAGTTACGCAGCAGTGCTTGGTCAGTGGAACGCCAAACTAATGGCAGAGCAATTAGAAAACGTCCCCCAGCTAGGGTAGATTGTTCATATCTAATTACTGCTTGGCCACAAAATGAAGAGGATGTCCAGACAGAACATCAACTTTTAGGAGCAGTGATGAAGGTGTTGCTGCGACATCGAAAACTTCCCGAACCCTTGATTGCAGATAACTTGGAAGCACAAGAACTTCCTTTAAGACTAATTAGTTTACGTCCCAGTAACTTACAAAGTTTTGGGGAATTTTGGCAAGCAATGGGGGGGAAAGAAGGAACTAGACCCAAGGTTGTCTTGCATTGTACTGTCACCATCTCTGTTCCTGTGGATGAAGCAGGAGAAGAAGCGGGACTGGTGGGAGTTCATCGACCAAACTCTTAGTTTCAGGAGTAGCGATGCTCGAACTATCTATAGTTAACCAACAAATAGCGATCGCAGGTAAAGTTTTGCAAGGAGAAACGCAAAAGAATATTTCTGGTGCAATAGTTGCAATTATTGAGATGCCAGAAAAATTCCGAGCTATTTTATCTCTAAAAGCACTGCAATTCGGTTCGCAATGGGAAAAAATGTCCGAGCGACCTGACCGCAAAATTACCAGCAATGATGGTTATTTTTACTTTACTAATTTACCCCCTGGGGAATATCTTTTAGAAGCATCGTTACCTATCAGCCCAACGCGATACAACAAAGCTAGGAAAGAAGTTCAAGTATCTTCCCCTATCAATGGCAAAATTACCGCGACGATGGTGGATATTGTGCTTTCACCCACGGGAATTAAAGGAAAAATTACTGATGCAGACGATTCAAAAAAGTTGATTACAAATGCCAAAGTACAGATTCAAAATAGTGGAGATAGTACCATTAGTGACCAACAAGGTAATTATCACTTAATCGGATTAGAATCGCCAAAATCAGGTCAGCGTACCATCACCATGATTGTCTCTGCGACAGGTTATCAACAAGTTTCTCAGTCACTCAATATTCAGCGCGGGCAAGTAATTGCGGAGCAAAATTTTGCTCTAAAACCCAAATAAATACTCATTTTTTTTAGGATAAGTAAATAGGCACAATAATCAACTATATGAGGAAAAATAAACTAAGCTAAAACTCTTATACCTATTGCCTATTGCCTATTCCCTATTTGCCTTCTTACTTATATCAAGGAGCTAATGAAATGCCAACCTATCTTTCTCCAGGTGTTTACGTTGAAGAAATAGCTTCCGGTTCTGCCCCAATTGTAGGAGTTGGAACCAGTATTGCCGCTTTTATTGGCACGATTAAAGCCAATGCTTGGTCATCAACTAATACTAACAATACCTCAATTAAGTCTGTGGGTAGTCCTACAAGTCCAGTTGAGATTGGTGAAGGTAAAGGTGGAAACCAAAAAAATTATTCCCTATTGTCAGGAGATTATCCACTAGTTACCACAGTGGGGACTTATGGCTTCTTCGTTGGTGGGAGTCCTGTTAATTTAGATGATACAAACCCTATTACCAATAGCGATGCAGACAAATCTGCAACCGTAAAATTTAAAGATGCGATTCCTTCAGGAGAAAAAATTACTGGATATTACCAAGTTCAACTACCTGTAACAGTAATTCCCAGCGACTCCAACATCGCTCAAGAAGGGGAAATTAAATTAATCACAAACTTTAGTGAATTTAAGAAATTCTTTGGTGACTTTTTACCACCTAGTGGCGATACCCAAGGACAAAACACCCTAGCTCATGCAGTTTATGGCTTTTTCAGAAATGGTGGAACTCGTTGTTATGTCACCTGGATATCTGGAGAAAATCAACTTGCTGGCGTTTTAGATGCCTTTGAAGCTATTGATGAAATCACTATCGTCGCTGCACCAGGAAATTTAGCCCTCAGAGATGATATCAAAGACCATGCGGAAAAACTAGGCGATCGCATTGCGATTCTGGATAGTCTAGATACCATCGACCTTAGCAGCACAGGAGTTGTAAATACCCTTAAACCATTCAACTCTGCCTATGCAGCATTGTATTTCCCGTGGATTCAAGTTTTCGATCCTGCAAGCAATAGCAATATTTATATTCCCCCAAGCGGTCATATTGCGGGAATTTATGCACGGGTTGATGGGCAAAGGGGAGTACACAAAGCCCCTGCCAATGAAACTATTTTGGGAGCCTTAGATTTAAAATATAATCTCAGCAAAGCCAAACAAGATGGGCTTAATCCCGATGGAATTAACGTTATTCGCAAGTTAAACGGGAATATCCGCGTTTGGGGTGCGCGTACCTTGGGCGGAGATGCAAATACAGAGTTTAAATACGTCAATATTCGCCGTCATTTTAGTTACCTGCGAGACTCCATTGATAAAGGGACTCAATGGACAGTTTTTGAACCCAATACCCCCGAACTCTGGGCAAAAATCCGCCGCAATATCAGTGCTTTTTTATTGATAGAGTGGCGCAAAGGTGCATTGTTTGGCACAACACCCCAAGAAGCTTTTTATGTGAAATGTGATGCCGAAACCAACCCCCCAGAAGTGCGGGATTTGGGTCAAGTTGTCACAGAGATTGGTTTAGCAGTGGTTAAGCCGGCAGAATTCGTGATTTTCCGTCTGAGTCAGTGGACTGGGACGGGAACGTAGGGGATAGGGAATAGGGGATAGGGAATAGGGAGTAGGGAGTAGGGAGTAGGGAATAGGGAATAGGCAATAGGCAATAGGCAATAGGCAATAGGTAGGAGGTGATCTCAAGGAAACAAGTTTCACAGGAAAGTATGAAAGTGGTTTTTCCCTACTCCTCACTGAAAATAATGATAAATGACCAATGACAAATGACAAATGACCAATGACAAATGACAAATGACAAATGACCAATGACAAATGACAAATGACAACTTTAGAGCCAAAAATACCAGGTATCTCTTTAAACTATGTCGTTCCCACTCCACAACCTGAGTTACTGACAGGTGTTCCGGTATTCTTTGGCTTGACATCGCTTAAAGAGGGAGTGAACGAACCAAAAAAGCTAACCTTGGCGACGCATTTTCAGCAATATTTTGGTCAAGCCAAGGGATATCTAGCAGATGCAATCAAAGGATTTTTTGAAAACGGAGGTCGTCTTTGTTATGTTATAGCCTTATCTGATAATACTCTTAAGGCTCTCCAACAAGGTTTAGAGACCAGCGAAGTCTTAGAAAATGTTGATTTGGTTTGTGTTCCCGACATCATGCTTGGTTCAGATGCGGAAGTTATTCAAAAGCAGCAAGCTATTTTAAAACATTGCGAGCAGATGGGCGATCGCTTTGCCATTCTTGATGCTTTGAATGATGTAGGAAAACTAAATGACCAACGCAAACGACTTTCTAGCCAAAATGGGGCATTATATGCACCTTGGCTAAAAATAGAACATCGTTTAGAAGCAATTCCTCCCTGTGGTCATATTGCCGGAATATATGCAAGTTGCGATCGCACAGTCGGAGTACATGGCGCACCTGCTAATATTCCACTTGCAGGGGTACTGGATCTCAGTTTTCCCCTAACTCCCACAGACCAAGAACAGCTGAATCCAAAAAACGCAGCGGGAGTCAATTGTATTCGTAGCTTCCAAGGACGAGGTATGCGAGTCTGGGGAGTGCGTACCCTCAGCCCCATCGCTGAATGGCAATATGTCAACGTGCGTCGCTTATTTCTCACCTTTGGACGCTGGGTAAATCGTAACTTAGCCGATACAGTCTTTGAACCCAATGCTTTTCCTTTATGGGTGCGGCTGCAAAGGGAATTAAGCGTTTATTGTGAATCTTTATGGCGACAAGGTGCTATCCAAGGTGCTTTGCCCCAAGAGGCATTTTATGTCAAATGTGATGCCGAAACTAATCCCCCTGAAAATCGAGAAATGGGACAAGTAATAGCAGAAGTTGGTTTAGCCCCCACTATTCCAGGGGAATTTATTCAACTTTTAGTTGTTCAAAGTAGTAGCGGAATTACATTGATATGAAGGCAATAGGCAATAGGGAATGGGCAATAGTAAAAAAGTGGAAAAAGGAAGTAGATATGTGTTGAGTGTTTCAAAAATTAAATGGGAATTATATAACACAATACAGTTCAGATAAGACGAAAAAACTTGTAGAGGCGGCGATTTATCGCGTCTTCAAAGACCAATTACCTACACCAATAACCCTTAACCCAAGCGTATTGTTATATAGCAATACAGTTCAGATAAGACCAAAACACTTGTATAAACGGCGATTTATCGCGTCTCAAAAACTGATAATTGTTAATTCAAATTTATTGCAGGAGATTCTATTATGCCAACAATTTCTAATCCTCACGACCCATACAGTGGTTATAATTTCTGGGTGGAATGGGATGGTATTGTCCATGCTGGTTTTCGTGAATGTAGCGGTTTGACAGCAACTCGCAATGCAGGAACTTACCGAGAAGGAACAGATAAAGCATTAAGCCAACGTCAAATTCCCGGTCTTAATACTTATGGCAACATTACCCTAAAACGGGGAATTACCGACAATAAAGAACTGTGGGAATGGCACAAAAAACTACAAAATGGTGAAACAGATCGGCGTAATCTTTCCATCATTTTAGCTGATGATAAAGGAGAAGAAAAAATTCGCTGGAATTTAGAAAATAGCTGGCCTACTACTTGGAATGCTCCAGATTTTAATGCTACCTCAGACGAAGTAGCAATAGAAACTCTCGAATTAGTTCATGAAGGTATCACCATTGGTTAATATTTCCCTTCCGCAAAATCATGCAGCAAACTGAATTTCCTTTTATCTTGCCTCAAGGATATCTCGACTCGGAAAGTAACACTCACCGCGAAGGCATTATGCGCCTTTCCACTGCCTATGATGAAATTGCCCCCATCCGAGATCCAAGGGTGCAAAAAAATCCTGGTTATTTGGTAATTATTCTCTTAGCAAGGACGATAGTCCAACTAGGAACATTAGACCAAATTAATACCAAAATAATTGAGGGTTTATTTTCAGGAGATTTAGTCTATTTACAGGATTTTTATCAAAGGATTAACCAAAACGGTCATAGTCGTCTACGGGTAGCTTGTCCCCACTGTGACGGAGAGTTTGAAGTGGAAACTATTCCCGTGGGGGAGTAGTTTGCTACCCCACAGAACGACTGCTGGAGGAGGTAGCTTACCTCGCCTACCATTTTCATTGGTCTTACGAACAGATTATGACAATGGAACACCGAGAACGTCAGCAGTGGGTGACGCAGGTAGCACAAATTAATCAGCGACTTAGCGATTGAACAGGAAAAAAATGAATCCCAAACTTATCGCACTCAATGCAGCTTTAGCCGCAGGTTCAACAGCCAGTTTACTGGGACACGACCCCTACATGGCTTATAATTTTGCCGTGGAAATTGGAGGAGTTGTTATTGGTGGTTTTAGCGAGGTTAGCGGTTTAAGTAGCGAAATTGAGTTGGAATCTTATCAGGAAGGAGGCTTAAACGATTTTACTCATAAATTCCCCAAACATACTACCTATCCAAATTTAATTTTGAGTCGAGGATTAGTGAATATTGATTTGTTTTATATTTGGTATAAAGCAACTAGTCAAGGGTGGATTCAGCAGTTGAATGGTACGATTATCTTACTTAATAATCAACAAATTCCGGTGATGTGGTGGACGTTTAAAAAAGCATATCCCGTCAAATGGGAAGGGCCAACTTTTAACGCTAGTAGCGATGAAATTGCTGTAGAAAAAATTGAATTGGTGCATCAAGGAATTTCTAAGTTATAGGGAGTAGGGAGTAGGGAGTAGGGAGTAGGGAATAGGTAAGGAGGTTTTTATAGTTGTATTCAGCTTCGTAAAAATCGTATAGGAGTTTTATGTTGCATCATGGCAAACTTATCTAATTGGCAAGATTCACTTGATGAGGGGTTAGTAAATCGCCTACATCGTCCCTTGCGTCAACCGGGAATGATGAAAATGGCGATGAGTCAGCGCATTATTAATCGTTGCGATCGCTTTTTAAATCGTTTACCTCTTTTGAATCAACAAATGCAACGTTGGGGTAATACTAATACCCTATCATCTGAGCCTATGCCGATTGTTTATGCACAGCCTGTTTCATTAGCAAAAGAACAAGAAGTAGAGAATTGGGTAAATAATTCTCTGCCAACTGTCTCCCAAGTTAAGCCTTTGACTAATGTAATTCAAAGAAAAATAGATTCTTCTCAATCTTTACCAATTAGAACAGTTACTAATACTACCCATGTCCAAAATATCACAGATTTATCAAGTTATAATTTTACAGATGACAAAACCCAATCTTTAACTTTAAAAACGCCAATTAATAAAACCTCTATATCTTCATCTGAAGTTCCAGTAGTTTCGCCACAAACCATTGGTGAACAATTACCAAAAATAGCAGAAATGGCGTTAGTAGATTTGACAAACTCGCAAACATCTTTGCCTAATAGCGCTGAATCAAATCTCAATCACCCATCTCAATTGAATGTAGATACCACTTCTATCTCTTCACCAAAAATCCCCATAGTTTCGCCACAATCCATTGCTGAAAAGTTACCACAAACAGCAGAAATGTTGTCATCACAAGAATTTCCCAACCTTCCTGATGTGACACTACCTATTATTCAAGCAAAACTCCAGATTGATTCCAGATCACAGCCATCTCTTCCTATTGTTAATGAGTTAAATAATTTAGCTGACCAACAAGAAACACAAGCAGATAATTATGGAGACAATATAAGCTCAGTTAAGCACGAAAACTTAATATCTCAAAGCTCTTCAAAACAACTTCCCATCGTCACTGCACAACCTCTAACTACTCAAGTTAATTTGAAGAAGCAAAAAATATCATTTGCTATCAATTCACCAACTTTTCAAAATAAACCTGCAACGACCCTCAACAAACAATCTGTTACTATTTCTACCTCACAAATTAATCAAAGTAATCACAAGCAAAACATATCTCCTCTTCCTATTGTTTCTGTAACTTCTCCAAGTAACTCATCCTTAAAAACTGAATCTTTACCTTTACCCATAGCTAAAGCTACACCATCATCAAAGAGTAATAGCCAGCAATCGAACCTACCGAACCGCAATTCAATATCAAATACGGATTCTTCATCACCTCCTAGAAGTTTCGCCAGTCCTGTATCACCAACAGAAACCTCGGTTTCGCCAATAGCAACTCAATCCAATATTGACGTTGATGCGATCGCTAGTCAAGTTGAACGCAAACTAATGCGACGGTTAGTAATTGAAAGTGAACGCAGAGGAAAAAATCGATGGCACTAGAGAAATTAACTATCAAAGCTGAAAAAAATAACCCAGGAGACTTTGCTGATAAATTTAAAGTTCTTTTTAACCCTAATCAAGTGGAAATTGTCAAAACAGGCTGGTCAATGGGAAATTATGGCCCAGTTGCATCTAAAGAATTAACTCAACTTAGTCTTGATTTGTTCTTTGACACCACGCTGATAGGATTTCCCCCAGAAAATGTCCAAAACTATACCCGCAAAATTTTTAGTTTGACTCAGCCTCGCATTGGCAAAAATCCCAAACGTCCCCCTCGTTGTCAACTGATTTGGGGAACTATATCGGGTAAAGATAGCTTATTATTACCTGATGGTTTTTTAGAAAGTGTTACTAAAAAACTGACTCATTTTCTTGAAGATGGTACGCCTGTCAGAGCCACCTTAACCTGTAAATTTAAAGAATGGAAAGAACCGAAAAAAAAGGCAAAGATTGCTAATCCCATTGATGATCCTGTGAGAATCGTTAAACGAGGAGAAACTTTAAGTAGTATCGCCACTGAAGAATATGGAGATCCGGGTTTATGGCGTGTAATTGCCGTAGAAAATCGCTTAAACAATCCTCGTATCTTAAATCCTGGAGCTGTGCTGACAATTCCTCCTTTGCGAATTACTAGCCTGACTCAGAGGAGTTAAATCATGCCAAATGATGCTTCCTTATTAAATCCTAATGTCAAAATTTTGGTTCAAAGCAAACCCTTAGCCGCAGAAATAGCAGCTGATTTGGTATCAGCTTTAGTCTCTGAGGATTTGGAAGCGCCTGGTATGTTCGAACTGCGATTAGTTACTTGGGACTTATTAAAACAAGAAATGACATGGGTAGATGACAAAGTATTTGATGTTGGTAATGAAGTAGAAATTCAAATGGGATATGAACAAGAACTCAAAACTATCATGGTGGGGGAAATTACGGGATTAGAACCAGAATATACCCAGGATGTAGCACCTGTATTAGTAGTGCGTGGTCATGATTTACGCCATCGTTTGTTGCGAGGAAGTCACACAAAATCTTTCCTCAAAATTAAGGATAGTGAAATTGTCAGTCAAATTGCTAGAACTAGAGGACTTACAGCCAAAGTTACCGATACTAAAGTGAAGTTAGAATATATTTTGCAGCATAATCAAACAGATTGGGATTTTTTAAAAGAGAGAGCTAAACGCATTGGTTATGAAGTTGCAGTAGATCAAAAAACTCTCCATTTTCGCCCCCATGAGAACGCTACAGAGAAAGTTTTGACTTTAACTTATGGAGAAGATTTACAAGAGTTTTTACCACGCTTAAGTACGATGAATCAGGTACAACAGTTAGAGGTCAAAGGTTGGATTGCTAAAGAAAAAGAAGAGGTGTCGGGTAAAGCAACAGTAGGAAAAGAAGGTGGCACAATGGGAGGTTTAACTTCTGGGACAAAAGCAGTCAAAAAAGCCTTTGGTGAATCGAGCTATACGATAGTAAATCAACCTTTATTAAGTAAAGAAGAAGCCGATAACATGGCATTAGGGCAGTTTCAGGATATGGCGATCGCCTACATTACTGGTGAAGGAACTTGTCAAGGTAATCCCAATTTATGCGCCGGGAAAGTGATTGAAATTCTTGGACTTGGTAAAAGATTTAACGGGCTTTATTATATTAAAAGCACGGAACATAGTTATTCACAAAGTCAAGGTTATAGAACTTCATTTACTGTGGGGAGAAATGCTACATGAATGGACTAGAGTTTTTATTATCAAATAACCAAAACAATCATTTTTACGGCGTAACTGTTGGCATAGTTACTAATAACAAAGACCCAGAGAGATTAGGAAGAATTAAAGTGAAATTTCCTTGGCTATCTTCAGAAGAAGAAAGTTACTGGGCTAGAATCGTAACTCTCATGGCAGGAAATGACCGGGGTATTTATTTTTTGCCGGAAGTTGATGATGAAGTTTTGGTTGCTTTTGAACAAGGTGATATGAATTTCCCTTACATTCTTGGTGCTTTGTGGAATGGGAAAGATAAACCACCAATAACAAATGAAGATGGGAAAAATAATCAACGAGTCATTAAATCTCGAAGCGGTCATAAGATTGTTTTAGATGATACTGAGGAGAATGAACAGATTATTATTCAAGATAAGACTGGTAAAAATAAAATTGTGATTAATTCTCAAAAAAATAAGATGAATATTCAAGTTGAAAAAGATTTAACTATTGAAACTAAAGGAAAAATTATCTTAAAGAGTAGTGATGATGATATATCAATTGAATGTAAAAATCTGCAAATAACAACTCAACAAAATTATCAATTAGAAGTAGGTGCAAATTGCACTATTAAAGCTAAAGCTAAATATGATTTGGAAGCACAGTCTGGTTTAGGGATTAAATGTGCAAATGGAGTGAAAATAAATGATGGTTCATTAGAGGTGATGTAATGGATATTGATTTTCTGGGTGTGGGATGGACTTTACCAATTCAACTTGATGAAAAGGGTCAAATTAAAGTCGCAAAATACGAAGAAAGTGTGCGACAGTCCATTTGGATGATTCTCAGTACTGCCAAAGGAGAACGGGTAATGCGTCCTGACTTTGGCTGTGATATTCACGAAAAGGTGTTCTCTCCTAATAGTTTAGGAACGGTTGGACAAATTGTTAGTGATGTGCGCGATGCGTTAATTGAATGGGAACCTCGCATTGATGTTTTAGATGTTGATACAATTCCCGATCGCAACCAACCAAATGTGATTTTAATTCAGGTAAATTATCAAGTTCGGACAACAAATAATATTTTTAATTTAGTTTATCCTTTTTACTTACAGTAATTTTTATGGCTTATTTACCGCCCAAAATTGACCAACGCACCTATGAAGAAATTGTTCAGCAAACTGAGAAGTTAGTAGAGCAATATACCGACTGGAAACCTGCACCTGAAGATAAAACAGATGCGGGTAGGGCATTAATTCGCATTTTTGGGCGGATGGTAAAATTAGTCAGCGATCGCCTCAACCAAGTTCCAGAGAAAAATTTTCTGGCTTTCCTTGATTTAATTGGCGGAGAACTCAAACCTCCCCAACCTGCTAAGGTTCCTTTAACCTTTTATTTGGCACAAGGAAGTCCCGGAGATGGGTTAGTTCCTGCTCATACTCAAGTTTCTGTACCACCAGCAGAGGGTACAGACGAAGAAATCGTGTTTGAAACGGATCGAGAATTAGTTGTCACAACGACGCAATTACAAGCAGTATTTGTGCGCGAACCAAGTCAGGATAAGTACGCGGAGCGCACTTTGGCAGCAACAGGAGAAGAAGATGCAGCTTATTTCGCCTTTGCTGGCGATCGCTCTATTCCCCATTCTCTCTATATAACTTGTCCCGAAATTTTTGCTTTATCAGAGTTAAAACAAATAAAACTAATTATTACTACGGATAGTGCTAGTCAATTCCAAAATTTACCGCTGAATTGGTCTTATTGGGATGGTTTTCAATGGCAAGAAATTCCAACTCCTGGTCTGAGTCAAAAAAATAATCAGTGTACGATTACTTTTACCAATTTACCTATTCCAACTCCTTCTGAAATTCAGGGGAAAGTAGGGAGATGGTTGCAAGCAAAGTTAACTAATATATCTTTAAATTTACCTAAAGTTACTAATATTCAAGGTAGTTTAAATGTTAAACAATCTAGTTTGATTCCTGAAAATTGTTTATTTAATTCTACTTCTATAGACCTGAGCAAAGATTTTTATCCCTTTGGCGAACAACCAGAAACTAATGATACATTTTATATTGCTTTAGATGATACATTTATTAAACAAAATACAATTATTACTATTGATATACAGTTAAGCTATAAACCTGTAAATATCAATAATTTAAAAATTAACTGGGAAATTGGTAACGGTCAAATATGGCAAGAAATAGCAAATGAAAACAATCAACTAAGATGGATAGAGAATTCCTCAGCTATTCAATTTACTGAACGAAATATTATCCAAGCAAAGTTACAATTTCCCAACCCAGAAAATATACCTTCTCCTAGCACTGTGAATGGCGAAACTCGTTATTGGATTCGCGCTCGAATTACTCAAGGTCATTATGGCAAAGCCGCAGATGAGCGCAAATATCCTATCTATGATGACTTGGCAGTTTTGAGAGAGGAAATCAAAAAAGGAACAAGCGAAATTAAAGTTGATAGTCTCGATTTATTCAAGGTTGGGGATACCATTCGTCTTCTTCCCAACACCGGAGGATTTCCAGAAGAAAATCAAATTACCAAAATTACTCAGACAGATAATAAGCTGACGCTAAAAAGTGGAATTTTGAATACAATTTTAGACGTTGGCACTCGGATTATGCGTAAGTTGATTATCATTGAAATGATTCCCCCAACTTACGATCCACCTATAATTAAATCATTAAAATTAACCTACGATTTTACCATTACAGAAAACGCTGTTTATTTTGCTGCTAATGATTTTACTTATTCTCAGCCAACAAGCTTTAGCACAAAATTAAAACGCAAGGCTGCTAGTGGAGATAAATTACTATTTTTGGGTGAAGTTAAAGGATTAACTGTTGGTGAGTTTTTAACAATTAATTCTGAAAATTATCAAATAGAAACGATAAACTCCGAAAGTAATCAAGTTATACTCACCTCAATAATTCAGCAGGATGTAGCTAGCAATACTGACGTTAATCGTTATTTTACGCCCTTCACTCCTACCGTTGATAGAGAATCAACCCTTTACCTGGGATTTGATAAATCCTTTGAGAATAAAACGGTTACTCTTTATGCACAAGTTGAGCCGCCATTACCAGATGAATTATCAGCTAATATTACAACAGAAACTTTCATCACAGAAACGGCAAACGCCGGAGATACAACACTAAATCTTGCTGATGTAACTGGCTGGGAAAATGGCGATCGCCTAGAAATTCAAAACCCCCTCAACGCTAAACAATACAATAACTATAGAATTAGCGATATTAACAACAATCAAGTCACCATCAATCAATCTCTGCAACAAAGTTATCACCCTGGTAACTTAGTTATTCATCCCAAACAACCGGAATTAGTTTGGGAATATTCTAGTGATTTAGGTTGGCAACCATTAGGGGTATACGATGAAACTCAATCATTTTACCAACGAGGTTTAATTAAATTTATTGCACCAGCAGATTTCAGCAAAAGAGAAACCTTTGGTAAACAACTTTATTGGTTAAGAGTTCGTTGGCAAGGAGGTAATTTTTGGGTTAAACCTCGTCTGCGTCGCTTATTAACTAATACAGTTTGGGCAGTTCAGGCAATTAGTTTACGAGAAGAAATCTTAGGTTCAAGTAACCACGATCCAAATCAAATTTTTGTTGCCAATAACACCCCCATTTTGATGGGACAACAATTAGAAGTCCAAGAAGGGGAAATTCCCGAAGTAGAACCCGATCGCCTCAAAGTAATTCGAGATGATTTAGGAGAAATTGAGTCAGTTTGGGTGCTTTGGCAAGAAGTACCAGATTTTTATGCTTCTAGTGCTAGCGATCGCCATTATATTTTGGATCGACAAACAGGCGAAATTCGCTTTGGCAATGGACAAGCCGGGATGATTCCCCCCAGTGGACGGAATAATATTCGCCTGTCTTTTTATCGGACTGGAGGCGGTAAACAGGGAAACGTCACCTCACAAACTATTAGCCAACTGAAAACTACTATTCCCTACATCGATCGAGTCATTAACCTCGAAGCAGCCGCAGGTGGGGCGCAACAGGAGACTTTAGATCGTCTCAAAGAACGAGTACCCAAGCAACTACGTCATCGCGATCGCGCTGTCACCTTTGAGGATATTGCAGATTTAGCTTACGAAGCTTCCACGGATGTCGCCAGAGTCAAAGTAGTTCCACCAGATTTGCTGACAGCTAATTTTAGTCCATTGAATCAAAAACTTTGGCTCGATCCTACCAAAGCAGATGTGTCATTTGAAGATACTCTCAATGAGAAATTGCTGACAATCAACAATGAGAGTGAAAGAACTAGCTTTGCAAACATGATGTGGGAAATCAACCGTCGTGCAGGGCAAGTTAAATTGATTGTTTTACCCCATAGTAGCGATCGCCAACCAATCCCTAGTTTAGCTTTACTGGAGCGAGTCGAAACCTATATTCGTTCCCGTTGTCAGCCAACAATGGATTTAATAGTTACCGCCCCCAAATGGCAAGAATTCACTGTGAATGCAACTATAACTCCTGTGTTCCTCGAAAATGCAGATATTGTAAGAAACAGTGTTAATCAACGCTTAGAAGCCTTCCTCCATCCCTTAACCGGAGGTAAAGGAGAGGGGTGGCAATTTGGCCGCTATCCCCAAAAATCCGATCTTTACGCCATTATTCAATCCATTTCGGGAGTCGATTATGTGAACTCTTTAGAAGTATTACTTACAACAAGAAACTCATCCCTCAGCGCTGATACTTTAATTTATTCTGGTCTTCATAGCATTCAAATTCAAGGGAATAGGCAATAGGCAATAGGCAATAGACTGGTGAATATAAGGAATAAAATATGTCAGAAATTCGTGATTTTAAAGATTTAATAATTTGGCAAAAAGGCATCGAAATTGCAGAGAAGTGTTATTTATTAACTAAAAATTTTCCTAGAGATGAACTCTTTGGGATGACTCAACAAATAAGAAGATCATCTGCTTCTATTCCAGCCAATATTGCGGAAGGATATGGAAGAAGAACACCTGGTGATTATGGAAGATTTTTAAACATCAGCCAAGGCTCAATTAATGAATTACAAACTCATCTTATCTTATCCTCTAGAGTAGGACTATGCACTGTCAAAGATATAGAATTGATTATTCAGCATCTTCAAGAAGAAACTAAAATGATTATTTCCCTTCTCAA
This sequence comes from Nostoc sp. CALU 546, assembly GCF_048836525.1. Classification (NCBI taxonomy): domain Bacteria; kingdom Bacillati; phylum Cyanobacteriota; class Cyanophyceae; order Nostocales; family Nostocaceae; genus Nostoc; species Nostoc sp. CALU 546. The sequence continues at coordinate 18,323 of NZ_JAWJTF010000019.1, read as the reverse complement.
AAATTTAAATAATTAAAAACTATTGCCTATTGCCTATTGCCTCTTGCCTATTCCCCATTCCCCATTCCCCTTATGACTCTACCCTTACCCAATCTCGACGATCGCACCTACGCCAACTTAGTAGAAGAAGCCATTTCTCAAATTCCCGTTGAATATCCCGAATGGACAGATCATAATCCCACAGATACCGGAATTATCCTGATTGAATTGTTGGCATGGTTAACAGAAATGACTCTCTATCGAGTTAATCAAATTCCTGATGATAATTATGCCAGTTTTCTGAGTTTACTTAAAGGAGAACAATGGAATTTACCAATTAACCTTTCTACCCAAGAACGGCAAAAAACTTTGCAATCAGAAATTAAAAATACTTTATTAGAATTGCGGAAAACTTATCGGGCGATTACTCCAGATGATTTTGAAAAATTGGTACTTATCGATTGGAATGAATCCCTAGATTCTGCTGAATTAAAAATTGCTAGAGTTAAATGTTTAGCACAACGTAATTTATCTCATTTAGATGCTAATACTGTTACCAAAGGACATATTAGCTTAGTAGTTGTTCCTGAAAATAATCAAGGAGAAAATCAATATAAAAACTTATTTAACTTTCTCGACAACAGGAGACTTTTAACTACTCGCCTACATATTGTAGAACCTGAGTATGTATCTATAGCCGTAGAAGCAGAATTAGTGCTTGAAGATGGCGCACAAGCAGAAGCAGTTAAAACACAGGCGAAAAAAGAAGTTGAAATGTTTTTTGATCCGCTGCGATCGCAAAAATATTGGCAGGGAAAAGGATGGCCTTTTGGTCGGAGTGTTTATATATCCGAATTATATAAGCTATTAGATGATTTGGAGGGAGTAGATTACGTTGAAAATCTGCAAATTAAAGATAAAAATAATACCTCCAAAACAGAAATTAATTTAGCAGACAATCAATTAGTTAAACTCAATATCGAGAATACTAAATTTACAATATTAGTAGAAGTTGACAATGAACGCAAAAAACTCTGAACTAATTAGTAGCTATCAACAATATTTACCGCCAATTCTCCAAACAGATGCCTTCATCGGTCAATTACTGCTAGCATTTGAAACAATTCTCAGCGGAATAAATGAAACTTCTAATCAAGAGCAAATTACTACTCCACCAGGATTAGAAGAAATTATAGATAATATTCATATTTATTTCAATCCTCAACAAACTCCAGAGGAATTTTTACCTTGGTTAGCGGGATGGGTAGCCTTGAGTTTACGGAATGATTGGCAGGTAGAAGTTAAAAAAGCATTTATTCAGCAAATAGTCCGACTGTATCGTTTGCGAGGAACAAAACAAGGATTAATCGAAATTTTAGGTATTTATTTAAAAAACTCAGGATTTGGTGAAAAGGTTGAAGTCTTCGATGAATTTGATAATTTTCCTAATTATTTTCAAGTTCAATTAACTTTAAAAGACCGCGATCCTGATAAGTATTGGCGACAGGCTAAAATTGCCAAAGCCATTATCGATCGCGAAAAGCCAGCACAGACATTTTATACCCTAAAAATTCTTGTGCCAACGATGCAGCTAACTAAGCGATCGCACGTTGCTTATCCTTTCAAATTATTTGAACCTCTACAAAATCAAAAATTTACTATAGAAGTCATAATTACTCCCAACGTAAGTAATAGCATTCCTATTAATCAATTGGCTAAACAGTTATTATTTCAACTCCAAGGTAATTCAAAATTAATTACTCCTGATTCGTCAAAGATAATTATAAACAATCAATATTTTACCATTCAACAAGATTTAAATTATCAGCATTTTCAGGAAAATTTGACAGGTTTCAATGTCGCCTTGTCAAATCGAACTGATAAATATTTTGTCGGAAATTTAGCAATCAAACTTTATTTTTATATGAATGGTAGAGAATATAGCAATACACTATTAGAGCAATCTATAAATTTATCACCTGTCCTTAAAATTTATAATAAAAACAATACAGGAGAAATTATTGAAGGAAATACAATTTTTAAACAAGCTAGTCAACCGCAACAATCAGGAATGAAGATAACAGAATCTATATGGAGTCAACCCTACACTTTTCAGGCATTTGAACCACCCAAAATTCAAGAATTGCAGCCTCAGATAACTGCAATTCTTGAAAAACTCGAACTAGAAGCAATTGTAGAAATTATTCAACCTAACACCATCACCTCAGATATACTCAATAAAATTACAGTTCGCCTTCAAGATGATGTTTCAGAATTTCATTTATTCACACCAGAAACTATCAGAGAAAAGAATAAAATCACAATCAAGCGTACCCTTTACTACCAACAATTTACCCAAACTATAGATAGATTAGATGTGGCGATCAAAAATCTCAATAATATTGATATTGTTGGTAAAGTCACTGTTCAAGCTTCCTTGAAGATTAATCAGCGTTTATCGACTTATCAATTACTAGAACAAACCTTTAACCTCACAGCCGTTTCTCCTTATAATATTCTAGAAATTTGCCGTAAAAATGAAGAAGGTCAAATTATTTCTGGTAATACTATTCTCGGAACAACTAGTCAATCATTGAACTAAATATCAGGATAAAAAATGGCTAAAACTACTGATTTCACTAACTTTGCAAACGAACGCCCTAACTATTTTCCAGGACAATATTTGCTAGAAGATGACTTTGAACTCGAACATAAATATCTTAGCGATCGCCAACGCTATTATAATCAGAGTCTTCATATTTCTGGAATTATTGAAGGGCTGGAAGTTGAAGTTATTCAAGATAAAAAAGCTGTTTTAGTTAAATCTGGCTCGGCTATAAATAGTAATGGAGAACTAATTGTTTTAAAACAAGACATTACATTTTCCGATTTCAAAAATGTTACTAACGGTGAACTCTACATCCAATATTCTCAAAAACAACAGGTTAAACAGCAAGAAGACGTAACTGATAGCTACACTCGTTGGATTGAAAATCCTGTTTTAGGATTTACAGCTACAACTCCTGAAAATAGCGTTAAGCTAGCAAAACTGACAATTTCTCAAGATACTATTACTTTTGATGCTAACGTTCGAGAATATTCAGGTTTATCGTTACCAAACTCTAATAGTAAAGCTTTGACTCTTCGTTCTGGGGGAAATGCAAATTCAAACTTAGCCGTTTTGACAGGTAGTTTAAAGATTGATGGCAATTTAGAGGTTAACAACAATATTTTAGTCAAAGGTGCAACTTCTAGTTTGTTAGGTATTGGGGATGAATTTTCGGAAGGAAATACTGGTGGTAATCGTGAATGGATGAAACGAGGAGTGAGGATTTTTTGGAATTCAGATAATCTGTTTATTGGCTTAAAAGACGAAGGTAGTAATCGTAAAGATGCTGTAGTTGCTTGGGGAGACGATCCACAAGAGGACTTACGATTCATTAATGTCCAATCTGGAGGAGCTATTGAGGGAAATGAAGTTATTAGAGTCAAAGCAAATGGCAATGTTGGTATTGGTACGAATAATCCAGGCAACTACAAATTAAATGTACAAGGTAATCAGTTACTTAACGGTAGTCTAAATATTTCTGAGACATCATCACCATTAAATCCAGTTGCTAAGTTAGATATATCAACTGCTTCTCGCACAGGTAATCATCCGAATGCTGTTAAAGGTTTATATGTGACAGGCGATTTTAACGCTGATAGTGATGGGATAGAGTTTCGGCATACTAACGGAACTCAAGGAATAGGCTTTGGTTTCAACACAATTTATGCAGCAGGAAGCAATAACGATCAAGACTTGAACTTAAAGCCAAAAGGGACAGGAAAAGTTATTACCAAAGGTAGTTTAAGTATTCAGGAAGGTAAAATTAATCTCAATGGCAATCAACAAATTGTTTTTACAGATATAGATGCAACAAATAATCTAAAAATACAACTTTGGACAGGATATGGACTCGGTATTAATAGTTCTACTTTATTCTATACAGCTAATGGCAATCATTCTTGGCGAGATCATCAAAATAACGAAAGAATGTTATTAGCCACAGGTGCAAATGGTGGGTTAACTGTAAAAGGAACAGGAACTTCTTCTTTTGCTGGTAATTTAACTGTAACTGGCTCTTTGTCGGTGGGTGTATCTGTTGGCAGTACGACAAATATTGACCTATCAGGTCATGTCCAACTCAAAGAATATGGACAACAAAAAATAGCTTTTCTTCAAGCAAGAGACGACTCTTCCAATCGAGATATTGGCTTGAGAATTAGAACCCAAACGCAAGGTAGTACACAAAGAACTCTTGTAGACGCATTAACCATTACTCCTAGTGGAGAAATACAGGGAAAGATATGGTATTCTAACGAATACGTATGGAGCAACGGTCAACCTGAAGTCAAAATGGGACATAGTAGCAAATGCGTAGCATTTATCACATACGTGCAAGGAAAATTTGCTGGTGGCGGCGAACAAGTTTTTACTTATATAAAAAGTGACGGATATTGGTATCTTGGAGGAAAGCAGGGAAGTGCAGGTGCCGATATAGTTGCCAAAGCAAGATGTATAGGTTCTCCTGATTAGTGCGATCGCCAAACTGATCAAAATAAATTTTAAACTCAATATGACTCTATGGCTGACCTCATTCTCATCACTGGCGATAAAGCCATGTTTAACCCCGCTTTTGGACAAGCCATTGTCACCGTGCGTCCAGGAGATTTAATTGGCACAGGCAAGGATAAAATTAACCAGAAAGTAGTCTGTGTAGATGGCGACGAGAAAAAAGTCATCGTTCCTGGTTGTAGTTATATAACCCCCCAATATACTATTCCTGGAGTGGGGATACTTTCGATTGAATCTCTTGCTGGTAATCAAAAAGCTAAAAAGACAAAATCTGCTGGTAAACCTGTATTGCTTAAGGGGGCATCATTTAAAGCCAAATTTCAAGTAATGGTTCCCGCACAACAACCCTCTGCACCCAGTCCCATACCCGATGTTACCCCCCAATATTCCGGTAGTGGTACATTTATGTCTCTGAATCTAAAAGTTAAAGGAACATAGCCCTTATCAAGCTAGGTTTTTAAGACTTGTGTGTACACCGTAGCCTGATAAGGGGGACGAAATCAAAGTCCCCCAATTTATCGGGCAATTTAGGAGGATCTAAAATTTTTGATCCTGACAAAAAGACTTTTCAAACATTCTCTGAATAATTTTTACTCGTGTTCCTTCAATGTGTTCCGAGAGTGAGAAAAAAGGGATAATTAAATAATGAAAGAACAACTGGAAAAACGCCTTGCTGAACTCAAAGCAGAATTGGTATCAGGACAAAAACTCATGGCAGACTTAGAGATGAAACAAGCAAATCTGCGGGATACCTTACTACGGATTAGTGGAGCAATTCAAATTTTGGAAGAGATCACATCTTCCACTGAACAAAATGGAAATCAAAACAATACATACGTACAAGAGGAATTAAACGTTCAATAGACATTTATGGTTCAAAATTTTTCCCACATTATGTATAATTCACAGCACACTGAATTTCTTTATGAACTGGAATTTAAGCTGTGTAATACCAATTTAATGTGAGGTTGCACATATCTTTATCCCCCTAAATCCCCCGATAAATTGGGGGACTTTGATAGATGTTTTTCCGGTTTTCCCCTTATTAAGCTACGGTGTACACACAAGTCCTAAAAACCTAGCTTGATAAGCATTTCCTCGTTCCCAGTCTCCGACTGGGAATGCATTCATTGAGTCTCTGACTCAATATCTGACTAGAGGCAGAGCCTCTAATCAGGCATTCCTATGCAGAGCATAGGAACGAGATAAAAGAGGGATATAATTCCCCCTCACAAGACCAAAATCAGCGAACGTACAGTAACTAGAAAAGTTTTCCCCCAAAGACAAACACCGTTGTTTAAAGCGCGGTGCTTCTGTCAGTTCATGCTAAAACTTCTTCATAAGCAATATTCAAAGATATTTCTTTCCAAGCATCCACTTCTTCTTTGATATACGTGACCATAGCATCAATTGCTTCGACTGTATCTGCTCCTAATGCCAATCTCATTGGCGGGTTATCACTATCAACAGCTTGAATTATTGCTAGTGCTGCTTTCTTTGGATCTCCTGGTAACTTGCCAACTAACTCCTGTACACGCTGGTGGATATTACTAATTAAAGGCTTATAGTCCTCAATTTGAGTTTCAGTTAAAACAAAAGAACGACTGAAAAAATCTGTACGCAGCCCCCCAGGTTCAACTATGGTGACTTTGATGCCAAAGGGTGCAACTTCATTAGCTAATGAACCAGAAATTCCTTCTAGTGCAAGTTTGCTACTGCCATAAATTCCACCACCAGGACTTGCTGCAAAGCAAGCGATTGATGAAATATTTAGGATATGTCCACTACGTTGCTGTCGCATATAAGGTAGTACTGCCCGCAGCGTTTCTAAGACACCAAAAAAGTTTGTTTCAAATAGACGGCGAACTTCTACATCGCTAATTTCTTCCAAAGCTCCTGCAACTTCACATCCGGCATTGTTGACAAGTACATCAATGCGTCCAAAGTGAGCAATTGCCTGTTTTACTGCCTCTTGCACTTCTTTAGGTTTTGTCACATCTAGTTGCACTGCTAGGGCACGTTCTGGAAACTTGAGTGCTAAATTTTGAACCTGCTGTGGATTCCGTGCTGTTAGCACAACTGCCTCTCCCTTCTCCAACAATATCTCTGCCAACGCTTGACCAAGACCACTGGAAGTACCAGTGATAAACCATACTCGTGACTCAGAAACAGACGAAGTTACCATAAGAGATTCTCCATTTTTAGGAAGCTTTAAGTTTTAACTAGAGTTGCTAGTAGTTCGCCAAGGAAACTTGGCGGGGTAAAGGGGAAGGGGGAAAGGGTTTAAATCCTTTACCCTTTTCCCAGTCCTCACAAGCGCATTTTTGGGTTGGCAGACTACTAGTTATCAAATTTTGCTCAAGGTGCAAAAGTTTTCTAAGTGTTATGCCCACTTTCCTGCATTTTTTGCCGGAGACTAAGTGGCCTCATGTCAGTCCAAACTTCTTTGATGTAATCCAGACATTCTTGTTTAAGACCATTTTTACCAACATCATTCCAGCCAGCAGGATTTTGGCGATCGCTTGGCCAAATTGAATACTGTTCTTCATGATTAACCACAACTTTGTAAATTGTCGTCTCTTCTTTGTCATCTTGATACATAATTTCTTCTCTTCTAGTTAAAAATCACTTTTGATTTACTTCTGTTAGACCAACGGGGTGCAATACTGCGTAGGTTTTGCCTAACAGAATCCCCGAACAATTTTCCCAATCCCCAGTCCCTAATTCCCAATCCCCAATCCCTTTTTCAATTCTGTGTGGCACAAATTTTTCAGTTCTACAAATGTCAATATAAACACAATTAACATAAATAAAATATCTGCTAAAATCATTCCATAATATATACCCCTTACTTTCCAAAAGTTAGCAAAAATTAGTATTATCGGCACATTTAAAACTAGAGTTCTAATTAAAATAACTGTTAACACAGTTTTACCTTTACCTCTAGCTTGAAATAAAGTATTCCCAAATAATGCCAAAGGCCATATTGGTGTTAATACACAAAGAAGTCGGAAATTTATTACATCGTAATTTGTAAAACTAACCTCTGGCAAAAGTATTTTTAAAAAAACTGTTGGTGATAATTGTAAAGGTAACCAAATTAAGATTAATAAAATAGTACCAATAATTGCAAAAGTTAAATAAGCTTTCTTAATTCGGTCATAATTTTTAGCTCCATCATTGATGCCAATAATAGGTTGTAAAGCCTGTGCAAATCCACCTATGGGGATAAATACTAATGAAGCTACTCTTGTAGTTGCCCCAAAAAAAGCAAGATCATGATGTGTACCATAAAGAGAAATTGATTTAAAAATTACCGAACCTTGCACTAATTCCATTACTGGAAAAAGTAGTGCGGATACTCCTACTGATAAGATTGCAGGTAGTAAATCTATTGCCATCACCATTTTTTTAGGATTAACGGGAATAGAGCTTTTACCAGAAATGAAATAAGTTAAATTGAGGATTGTATTCACTGCCATTGCAATAACTGTAGCCAGAGCAATGCCTTGAATTCCCCAATGGAAAACACTAATAAATAAAATATTCAATAATATATTAACTATAACAAAACTTAAGTCAAATATTGTAGATAATCTGATTTTACCTTCTGATTTGATAATTTGGCTAGAAGCTCCCCCTAGCATATAAAATATTGAACCCAGTATATAAGTTTTAAAATATTCTGTACCCGCAATAGCAACTTCATCACTTCCTCCCATGAAGATAATTAACTCTTCACCAAATCTGTACCCAATGCTGGTAATAATTAGGGAGAATGCAATACCCATTACAATTAAGTTGCCAAATATTTGGGACTGAGTTTTGATATCTCCAGAACCAATAGCGCGACTGAGAACAGAACCAGAACCAACACCAACTAAGAGAGAAAAGCCCTCTATTATACCTATCAGTGGCAGTGCAATTGTAATACCTGCAAGAGCCGTTTCACCAATAAATTGTCCTGCAAATAGAGTGTCAAGAAAATTGTTCAAGCTAAACATCAATATTCCCAAAGTACTAGGAATTGATAACTTGAACATCAATTTAACAAGGTTGCCTTGAAGGATTTCGTTTGTAACTTGAGACTGTAGTTGTGAAGTCATTTTTAAGTTCTCGGTTTGCTGCTGTTTACTCAATCTTGACCAAACGGCTGACGCGATATTGTTTCACCGCTTGTAATTCCATATCTGTTGCTGAGTTCAATGCACTCATAACTTCACTACAAACTTCAACTCTGGCTTCATAAGCACCTGATAGACTTCCATCAGGGGCTGCATAATCAATACGTACTTCTGCCCAATTAGGCTCTTGATCTTGAGTAACTTTTTCTATGTCCAGTATTTTGCCAGCTTTCAAATAATTGCGCCAAGTCCAGTCTGACTGCATCCAAATTTCCCGCTCTGTGATTTGCTCAAATTTAGTGATACCTGCCCAACCCCGATAGTATTGACGCAATTTAGAAACTGAAGCATTTTGTTTGACTAGTAAATCCAGAACTTCAGGGTTTAAATGTCCCCATAAGCTCCCTTGAGGCAAGTCAACTAAAGTAGGTGCAAACTGATGCCCACCAAAGTGATTTGTTTGCCAGACTCTTAAGTTTCCATTAGCAGCAGGTGCATATTCTTTGCGTAATTGCCGATATAGAGGAGTTCCAAATTTACCACAGGCAAGATCAACTTGAGCGTGAGTACAAACCATAAGTTCGCGGATGTGACTGGTTTGTTGCTGATACTGCTGAAACTTGGATAAATCGTTGGGCTGTTGTACTAATTGTTGGAGTATTGCTGTGACTAAATTAATTGCTTCCTCTTCTGGAACAAGAAACTCTTGTTTTTCAAATTGAGAAAATTGTTGTGCGGGACGGTAATAATATAGGACACGGGTAAATCTTGGGATAGAATAATCGCGATCGCGAGCAATCAACATCGGTCTTAGTTTGATTCCATGCTTCCCGATTAACTCTTGGAATAGACCTATCAGAGGCTTTATTTGCGGATCTTCCTGAAAAATGTTTGCAGACCAAGGCTGAGGAAGTTCCATAATTAGCCAATAGTCGCAAGTACCTGCTGTTCCAATTGGGTCTTCTTTATTAGCTTGAGAAACCAACGAGCAGAAACGACAATCTTTTAGGGAAAACTGGTCGGTTTGTTGGGTCTGCATAATATTTAATCCCATCCCATATTTTTTTGTAGCAACCCATAAAATTTTTCATAAAAATGCTCATGGGAAAATAATCTTTTGTAGAGGAAAAGTAGTCTAGTTTCCCATTTGGATGGTGTGACAAAATATTGTCTTTTGGGCTTGCGAGCTTCTAAGGCTTCTAAGATTGCCTCTACGACTTTTTCAGATGGCATTCCATTGCGATTGCCTTCTACAGTAAGTTCTTTATGTATTCTTTGATTTTTACCATATATGGCTTTGGCTTCAGGTGACATATTAGCTAAGGTTTTCTGATAGCTTGCCTCTACTTTTTCATGTACTTCTGTGTTAAATGATCCTGCTAGGATAGAAAGAACTTCAATTTGGCTAGAACGCAATTCCATTCGCCAACAATCTGTAAGGGATTCCAACGCAAACTTGGAAGCAGACAAGTGTCCAAAATATGGTGTAGCTACTCTGCCACCAACAGCACTAATATTGATAATCCGACCTTTAGCTTTACGAAGCAATGGTAAGAATGCTTGGGTAACGGCAATATAACCAGTCACATTGACTTCAAATAACCATCTCACATCCTCAATGGGAACACACTCCAATGGCCCGTGTACTACTGCAACAGCGTTATTTATCAAAGCAAATAATCCTTCATCGTCGGTTGCTAATGAAACAAAGTCTAGAGCAGATTGAATCTGTTCGGCTTTTGTGATGTCTAGGATAATTGGAGTTAAATTACCAGATGCATCATGTTTTAATGATTCTGCATCTTTTTCTGTACGGACTCCGGCAAAGACGCGATATCCTTGTTTATCTAGCGTCAGCGCAGCGGCTCGACCTAAACCTGATGATGTCCCTGTAATTAGCACAGCACCTTTTTTACTTAGAGTCATATTTGTTACCTCCATAATAGATATTTATTTGCAATTGCTAGAGACTAAAGTAAGCCAGCAACAAGTGGTTTTGACTGTCCTTGATGCTGCCGCCGACCATGCATGAACATTTTTACGCCACTAGCTGGGTAAGAAATTAGACCGCCGAATTTTGGTTTTTCTGGTCGCTTGTCAACTAAGGTGAGTTGATAGTTGGAAAGAATTGTTGCTAATACAAGCTTCATTTCAAATAAGGCAAAACTTCCGCCAATACAAACACGAGTACCGCCGCCAAAGGGCAAAAATTCATAAGGAGAGAATTGCTTTTTCAAAAAGCGTTCTGGTTGAAATTGTTGCGGCTGTGGGTATAAATCTTCTCGCTGATGTGTCCGATAAATATTACCAATTAGTACTGTTCCTGGACTCAATTCATAGCCCATAATTTCAACTGGCGACTCTACCAACCTGGGAAAGGCAAATAATTGAGTTGGGTAAATTCGCAAAGCTTCATTACAAACAGCACTAAGGTAAGGTAGTGCAACGATATGCATGGGATCTGGATGTTCACCAAGGTTATCGAGTTCTTGCAGCAGTTTTTCTTTAACTACAGGTAAACGGTGAATCCAATATAAAGCCCAAGCGATCGCAGTTGCCGATGCATCTTGGGCTGCGAATATGGGCGATAATAGGAGGTCACGTATTTCTTCATCGCTTAATGCTTCACCTGCTTCATCACGAGCAAATATCAGATCGTTGAGCATATCAGTGCGTGAGGAATCTGCTTGCTGACGACGTTCTTGAACTTCAGTCTCTAGCAAACTAAAAAGTTCCTCCCGCAGATGAAGTAGGTATCTTCTGGGACTCCACCGATCTAAACCCTTTGGGAGAAAGGGTAACTTCATCATCAGTTGGTAAAGAATTGATTGTTGATATTTAATAATTTCAGCGAATAAATACTTGATTTTTTCATAACGTTCTCCCTCACGCAATCCCATCACCACCTCTATACCTACGCGCAGGGTGATATCTTCAATAGTGGGGTAGGCGACGAAATGTTTGGCGAAAGCCAATGAACTCATAATTTTTTCTGTAAGTTCGCAAATACGCCGCCCACAGGCTTGCATTCGATCTCCGTGAAAAGCTTGCATTAAAAGCTTGCGACGATGTTTGTGGCACAAGCCATCAAGTTGCAAAATTCCTTGGTTTCCTGTCAGAAATGCGAAATCTTGGTTTAATTCACCCCTAGCTGTAATTTCTTTAGTATTAGTAAAAATCTCCTTTATCCCCAAGGGATTACTAACGTAAACTATCGGTGTAGAACCCAGTATGATGGTAACAATGTCACCATAGCTTTGGGATATAGAATCCATATAGCCAAAAGGGTCAGTCTCAAATTGGAGATTGAGTAGCCAGGAGGGGGTTTTCGGCCCTGGAGGTAGTTTCATCAGTCTTCTTGACTCCTGTTGTCTATAAATAGAGTGGCGCTAAGAAAAGATACAGCCCTTGCTCTGAATGTTTCTCAGCTTCTACGGCTACGGTGTACACACAAGTCGAAAAAAGTTCGATTTCCTATTTCTCTCGTTCCCATGCAGAGCATGGGAATGGCTGATGCCTCCATAGACATTGAGTCAGAGACTCAATGAATGCATTCCCAGCCTGGAGGCTGGGAACGAGATTACACAAGCCTTTGGGCTTTTATTAGTGCCATTCGTCTATAATACATTATCCAAGGCATTATCGATATAGATTCTCAATTGTTTAGCTAGTTCCTGAATCTGAGGTTCGACAAAAATTGAGAAATGATCTCCTGGAATTTCCACAACTTCAATAGGTAGACGGGAATATTTACCCCAACCTAATAAAGGATCGTTAGTCTGAAATTCTGGACTTTCAAAATCATGAATAATTTCCTCGCTAGCTCTAAAAAGAGTCGTTTGGTGGGGATAAATCTGCGGGATATAATCTCGCATGGCTTGGACATGGACTTTGAAAAGTTTGTAATGTTGGATAAAATCTTGAATTTCTGCATCACTAAAAATAAAATTAGCTTTTTTATTAACTAAATGCAGTTGCTCTTTTAGTGATAAATCCCGAAGTTCTTCAAAAGGAAGGGAAAAATCGATATTATTATCGGTTTTGATTGATTCAGCAATGCGGAGTAAGAACTTAGCATCATCATCATCTGTGGGTTTAATAGCTGTTTTTGGTAATATGGCATCGATAACAACTAACAAACCCACTGTTTGACCTTGCCTTTGCAGTTGTTGGGCTATTTCAAAAGCAACTACACCACCATAACAAAAACCTCCTAAAAGATAAGGGCCGTGTGGTTGTACTTGACGAATTTCTTTGAGGTAGCGAGTTGCGGTTTCCTCTACAGAAATAATTTCTGGTTCTTCTTGTCCAAGGGTATGTTCTAAACCATAAAATGGGTATTCTTCGCCTAGCCTTCTAGACAAGTTAAAGTAGTTATTAATAGCTCCACCAGCGCCATGTATACAGAAGAAAGGAATCTTGGAACCAGAAGGTTGAATTGCTACTAAAGGAGAAGCAGAACCCTCACGGTATGGCTGAGTGACAATAATCGCTAGTTTTTCAATTGTTGGGTTTTCAAATAAAGTAGACAAAGGTAGATTGTGCCCAAATTTGTCCTGAATTTGAGCCATTAAACGTACAGCTAAAAATGAGTGACCACCCAAGTCAAAAAAGTTATCTGTGACTCCAATAGGGTTGCTATTTAGGAGATTTTCCCAAATTTTCACCAAAGCTAACTCTGTAAAATTACGGGGAGCAACAAATGATTGCCTAATATTTGAGTGGATAATCTTATCCGTGGAAAGAGCTTGCTTATCTACTTTGCCATTGGGTGTAAGGGGGAGCGCATCTAATACCACAAAAGTAGCAGGTATCATGTAACTTGGCAGCTTTTGTTGCAAATCAGGCAATAGCTGTGCTGCAATATCTTGATTATCTGTGACTAAATATGCAATCAAACGGCGATCGCCTTCAGGAGCATCGTGGACAATAATGATACATTCTCGCACATCTTTGTGTTGTGCGATCGCAGCGGCAATTTCTCCCAGTTCCACTCGAAAGCCACGAATTTTTACTTGGTCATCACGACGACCAAAATACTCAAGATTACCATCGCTGAGGTAACGCGCTAAGTCGCCTGTTTTATAAAGTTTTTTTCCTGGAATAAATGGGTGATCAATAAATCTTTCTTGATTTAATTCTGGACGATGTAAATATCCTTTGGCTAATCCATCTCCACCTGTATAAAGTTCACCAATAATTCCTGGTGGTGTTAATTGTAAATGTTTGTTCAACACATATACTAGAGTATTATCAATCGGGCGACCAATGGGAACACTATTTAAATTATCTGGTAATAAACTAGTATCGTAATAAGTAACATTAGCAGAAACTTCTGATGAGCCATAAAGATTGATCAGTTTGGCAAATGGCACTACTGTTTGGAAAGTTTGAACTAACTCCAAAGATAGTGCTTCTCCACTAGCTATCCAAAGTTTGAGTTGCGATAAATTTCTAGTAAGATGACTGTAAGTATCCAAAAGTAAGCGCAGCAGTGAGGGAACAAGTATAATTCGCGTCACTTTGTTATCTGCTAAAGTTTGAATAAATAGCTGCGGTTCTTTGACAGTTGCATTACTGATAATCACAGTAGCAATTCCCTGAAGCAAAGGAGCAAAAATTTCCCATACCGAATCTACAAAGCTAATAGCTGTCTTCTGACAACAAACTTCTCCTGGGGTAAAGGGATAGGTTTTCCACAGCCAGTGCAAGCCATTGACAGTACCGCGATGAGTGCCAAGAACACCTTTAGGAGTCCCAGTAGAGCCGGAAGTATAGATAATGTAAGCAAGACTCTCGGCTTTTGCAGTGTTAATGGGGTTTTCTAGACTTTCTTGAGCAATTTCGTGTTCGTGAATATCCAAGCAAATAATTTTAGCTGAAGATTCAGGTAGCTTTGTTAATATTTCTTGTTGAGTGATTAACACCGCAGCTTGGGAGTCAGAAAGCATGAAACTCAAGCGCTCTAGAGGATAATTAGGATCAAGAGGAATGTATGCACCGCCAGCTTTGAGAATAGCTAAAATTCCTACAACCATTTCTGGTGAGCGTTCTAGACATATCGCTACAAGGGTTTCTGTTGTGACACCCAGTTTTTGTAAATAATGAGCAAGTTGATTAACCCTTTGGTTGAGTTGACGATAAGATAATTGTTCAGACTGACTAATTAAGGCTAATGCATCAGGCGATCGCTTGACTTGTTCCTCAAAGAGTTGATGAATAGATGCATCGTGGGGATAATCTGCATGAGTCTGATTCCAGTCAAATAAAACTTGCGATCGCTCTTTTGCAGTTAATAATGATAATTCTGAAATAGGCTGCTCTTGATTATCAATAATATTTTCTAATAACGTCTGAAAATGTCTAATAAATTGAGTAATTGTAGCTGAATCAAAAATATCAGTGTTGTACTCTAAACACCCTGCCAATCCCTCTGGAGATTCAGACAACGACAGAAAAATATCTAGTTGAGCCGTACCACTATCGAACTCCAAAGTACGCAAAGTTAAACCAGAAATTTCCTGCACAGACATTGGTGTATTTTGCAGGACAAACATCACTTCATAAAGTGGATTCCGGCTTAAGTCTCGCTCAGGTTGCAATTCTTCTACAAGCATCTCGAAAGGCAAATCTTGATGTGCATAAGCATCAAGTGTCACTTCACGCACGCGATGTAAAAGTTCGCGGAAACTGGGATTACCACTAAGATTATTACGCAACACCAAAGTATTCACAAATAAACCCAGCATCTTTTCTAATTCGGCTCGATTGCGGTTGGCAATTGGAGAACCGATGAGGATGTCTTCTTGGTTGGTGTAGTGATATAACAAGATGTTAAATGCTGCCAGCAAAGTCATAAACAAAGTGGCATCTTCTCGCTGACTTAATTGATTGAGTGCATCTGTCAGACTTTTAGAGAATGTAAAGTATTGTTTAGCACCAGTAAAAGTAGTAACAGTAGGTCGTGGACGATCTGTAGGTAACTGTAATATGGGTAATTCGCCACTTAGTTGTTGCTTCCAGTAATTGAGTTGAGTTTTGAGCAAATCACCTTGCAAGCGATCGCGTTGCCAAACTGCAAAATCTGCATACTGGATAGGAAGTTCCGATAAGGGATTCGGCTGATTTGTTGAGAATGCTGCATACAACGTTGCCAACTCTTTCAAAAACACACCAATAGACCAACCATCTGTAATAATGTGGTGCATGGTCAAAAGGAAAATATGTTCTTTTTCACCTAAGCGGAATAAAGTCGCTTTGACTAAAGACTCTTTAGCTAAATTGAAAGTTTTTTTTGCTGACTCTGCTGCAATTTGTTTAATCTCTTCTTCCCAATCTCCACCACATAAATGCTCAAGATTGATAATAGGTAATTCCCAGGTTACATCTGGTGTAATATGCTGGACTGGCTGTCCATTGACGAGTATAAAACTTGTCCGCCAAACTTCATGACGCCTGAGAATTTCATTCAAACTTTGCTGGAGTGCTTTAATATTAAGTAATCCCTGTAAGTGAAAAGCGCTCGGAATATTATAGAAAGAACTCCCGTGGTAAAGTTGGTCAATAAACCATAGCCTTTGTTGAGAAAAAGACAAAGGAACATGATTAAATACTTGACGTTTGGGAATAGTATCAGCTTTAAATTTTCCTCCCTTCCATTTTTCTAGAAGGGCTTTTTTAGCTGGGGTTAAATTAGAGTATTGTTGTTCCATTGCTAACAATTATTTGATATTTTTTAAGTAATTTATACATAAAGACAGTTCAGAACGAGCAACAAAAACCTCATGTAGAGAAGCGATTTATCGCTCATGTAGAGACGCGATTTATCGCGTCTTCAAAGACTACGATGCACCAGCCAAAAGAACAGCAACCTGTTCTTCCGATAATTCTTCAATCTTCTCTAGAAGAAGTTGTTCAATCATTTCTGCCTGTTTAGCTGGTATCATAGCTTGCACTAACAGGTCACGGAGTGGTAACTCTACTGGAAACTTGGCTCGCAATCGAGAAACTAGTTGAGTTGCAATGAGAGAATCTCCTCCCAACTCATAGAAGTTATCGTAAATACCAACTTGTGCAATTCCAATAACTTCTTGCCATATTTCAGTTACTTGTTTTTCCAACTCATTAGTCGGAGCAACATAGGAATTACTGATATTAGGTCTGAAATAGGAATAGGATGAATCTAATTGACTAGAAGGTTCCTCATGTAATACGATTGGTTCGCTACTAAAAGAAGGTGATGATGATTTTGCATCAATCCAATAACGTTGACGTTCAAAAGGATAAGTAGGCAAAGGCAAACGCAAAGGTTGTTGATGAATATAAAATCCAGACCAATCAATCTCAACACCAAACAACCACAACCGACCTAAAGCTTGCAATAAATAAGCAAAATCAGATTGTTCTTCCTTAACATGGCGTAAACAATTCACCACCAGTTGTTTAAAATCAGATTGTAAATGCTGTTTTGTAAAAGTAGTTAACGTCCGTCCCGGTCCCACCTCCAAGAAAACACCCTCAAATTGCAAAAGTTGCGATATACCATCAGAAAAACGCACAGTCTGGCGCAAATGTTCACCCCAATAGCTGGGATTAGTCGCATCACTATCACTAATCCAAGTCCCAGTCACATTGGAAATAAAGCGAATACTTGGCACATTCAGTTTTACCTGATTTACAACCTCAACAAACTCTGGCACAATCGGTTGCATCATTTCACTATGAAAAGCGTGAGATGTGTGCAACATTCGACATTCAATTCCTTGGAGTAATAATTGATTGTGCAGTGCAGTTATAGCTTCACTCTTACCAGAAACCACACAAGAAGAGGGGCTGTTAACCGCAGCAATTTGCGTATCATCAGTTAACAGCGATCGCAAATTTTCTACTGGTAGTGGAATTGCTAACATACTACCTGTGGGTAACTGTTGCATCAGTCGTCCCCTGGTGGCAACTATAGCCAAAGCATCTTCGAGAGAAAAGACACCCGCAATGGTTGCAGCGACATATTCCCCGATGCTATGCCCAATCATTGCTTCTGGATGTACGCCCCATTCCATCCATAATTGAGCTAGGGCATATTCAATCACAAATAATCCTGGTTGAGTGAGGGCGGTTTGTTGTAGTTGTTCGGTAACTTTTGTTTCGTCTTGAAAAAGTATCTGGCGGATGTCAAGATTTAGGTGTTGCTGAAGAATCTCGGCGCAAGTATCAACATGTGTTTTGAAAGTAGTTTCAACTTCGTAGAGTTCCCGCGCCATGTTGACATATTGCGTCCCTTGTCCAGAAAACATGAAGATAACTGGACGGTGACTGGGTTTGTGGTGGTAGGTAAATACACGTTGCGGATTTTGGCTGGTTAATGCTTCCACCGCATCGTTTTGGTTACAACATACTAATATACGCCGATGTTCAAATGCTTGACGACCAACTTGTAGGGTGTAAGCGACATCTGCGAGGTTAATTTGAGGATGTTCTTGAAGATGCCTGACTAGATTAGCTGTAGCTGTTTCTAAAGCTGTGTTAGTTTTGGCAGAAACTACCAACAATTGATACTTTCTCCCCTGTTCCCCTGCCCCTCTGCTCCCCTGCCCCCCTGCCCC
>NZ_JAWJTF010000265.1:0-2898 GCF_048836525.1 Nostoc sp. CALU 546 | reverse complement strand
TACAAGTTCCCATAAAGGCAGAATAGATCAAGTCCGACAGGTATTTAATATTCTTTGGCGGGCTGATCTTGACCCGACTATACTCCAGTGCCCAATTCCTGAAGGTAAGCGGAGTCCTTTAGAATACAATTGCTCTGGAAAACACGCAGGGATGTTAGCTGTTTGTCAGCAACGCCGTTGGCCCTTGAATAACTATTTGGATCGCAAGCACCCAATACAGCAGTTGATTTTGGGCAAAGTAGCAGAATTGCTGCGAATGCCAGCGGAAGAGTTTATCAGCGCTCATGATGACTGCGGCGCACCAACTTATCTGATGCAACTAGGTCACATGGCCTCTTTGTATGCCCTGTTAGCTTCTAGTACTAACTTGGATATGGAGCGTATTGTCCGTGCGATGACTCATCACCCCGCTTTGGTAGCAGGAGATGGAGAATTTGATACGGAACTGATGCGCTTAACTCCAGGGGAACTAGTCAGTAAAGCTGGAGCCGAAGGAGTGCAGTGCATTGGTAGACTCGGTGAAGGCATGGGATTGGCAATTAAAGTTATGGATGGGGCAAAGCGGGCAAAACACGCCGTTGCTATTCACTTACTCCAACAAATGGGTTGGATTAGTCCCAGCGCCGCACAAAGCCTCTCAGAGAAGTTTGTCACCTTAGGAAAATACAAGCGTTTAGAAGTAATTGGAGAATTATCATTTTTGTAGTTGCCAAACTCTTGACTATAGGTTATTATAAATAAGTCGAGAGCAACGCGGGATAGAGCAGCCTGGTAGCTCGTCGGGCTCAACGGGCAAAGTTAACTAGACGCTTATTAGTTAAGTTTGCTATGGGCGGCACATAAAGAAACTTATGTGCGTTTATCTGTCAAACTCGGGGAAGCCAATAGCGCGGTAATCCCGAACCAAGCTCCAGAAATGGAGAAGGTGTAGAGACTGGAAGGCAGACACCCTAACGCTAACGGCGAGGGTGAAGGGACAGTCCAGACCACAAACCAGTATATCTGGGCAACGAAAGTTGTAGTTGGTAAGCATAACCCGAAGGTCAGTGGTTCAAATCCACTTCCCGCCACCAAATTAAAATAAAACCCTGGAATTTGAAAAGATTCCGGGGTTTTATTTTATTTAATTATTTTTATTTTGCAGATGGACACAAAGCTTAGAGGAGACATAGCTGAACAAGCTGCTGTTATTCATGCCTTAAAGCGTGGTTGGGGAGTTTTGAAACCTGTTGGTGATAGACTACCTTATGATTTAGTATTTGATGTTGAGGGAACTCTAGTTAAAATTCAAGTCAAATATGCTTGGTTTGATAAACCTTCTGGCAATTATGTTGTAGATAATCGCCGCACTAAAACCAATCGGCGACAAATGCTTCGAGAAGCGTATACTCTAGCAGACTTTAATTTTGCTTTAGTTTATATAGAAAATCTTGACCTGTTTTATATCTTCCCAATAGACATATTTATTGGCTACGGTAGCGAAATACACCTTGTTGAAGCTGAGAAAAGACAGCGTAAACCGCGTTCTGCACAATATAGGAATGCTTGGGAGCTAATTTCAGCAAAATCTCTAAGTCAAGAAAGTTGTGGCTGTTCGGCTGTTGAACTTGAAAAAGCAGGTTTTTGATCTATTCTGGAAGAAATAGCCATCAAAAAGGCGCGGAGAATCATGGTTGTGAAGTTGCAGCGACCAATTTTAGTGGGAGGATTGGGACTGTCCTTTTCCCTGTGGATGTTGGACAGTTGGCACGATTCTATAGTGCAGGTGAGTGAGTTTGGTTTGTTGAGTGCTTTAGCTGTAGGCGGCGGTTTGTGGTTATTCCAACAAAATCGCCCGAAAGACAGTTTAGAGCAGCTAAATGGTATGGTTGTGGATCGGGCGACTGTGGAAAGTGCGATCGCTAAGACTGAGACTGTAATTAACCAATTAGCACAAGAATCAGAAAACCATCCGGCATTACAAACACTCAGAGAACAAGTTGCCCAATTGTTGCTGGAATTAGATAGACAAAAAATTAAAGTGGCTGTGACTGGCGGGAAATCCGTAGGTAAAAGCACTTTAATTAAAGTGCTAAAGCAAAATCTAGAGACACAAAATTTGGTGTCTTTAGAAGAAACAGCACCTTTATTTAGAGAAGTCGGTGAAAATTCAGATGCGGCTATTTTGGCAGAAGTAGCAAAATCTGATTTTGTTCTGTTCCTGACAAACGGTGATTTGACAGACTCAGAATTTCAAACCTTACAGCAGCTAAAGGCAGCAAATCAATCCACAATCCTGGTTTTCAACAAACAAGATCAGTATTTAACTGATGAAAGCGCCAGCATCTTTAGTCAATTGAAACAACGGATGCAGGGAAATGTAGTTGCAACTGCGGCCTCTCCTATAGCCATCAAAGTCCGAAAGCATGAGGCTGATGGTTCTGTGCAAGAGTGGATGGAACAACCAGCAGCAGATATCCAGCAGTTGACGCAGCAGTTGGGTGAAGCTTTGGTACAGCAAGGACAACGCCTGGTTTGGGTGACAACCATGAGAAAAGCTGGGTTGTTGAAAGCTGAGGCGAAAAACTGGCTGAATGGAACCAGACGCGATCGCGCCACTCCAATTATTGAACAATATCAATGGATAGCTGCTGCTGCTGCCTTTGCTAACCCAGTCCCAGCCCTTGATATTCTGGCGACTGCGGCAATTAATGCTCAAATGGTAATGGATTTGGGTAATATCTATCAGCAGAAATTTTCCCTTGAACAAGCACAAACCGTAGCTGGAGCAATGGGAAGTTTAATGCTGAAAATGGGTTTAGTTGAACTTTCTACACAGGCTATTCGTACTGTTCTGAAAAGAAATGCCGTTACCTTTGTTGCTGGTGGCGTAGTTCCGGGAGTCCGTGCAGCTTCTTT
>NZ_JAWJTF010000126.1:0-24916 GCF_048836525.1 Nostoc sp. CALU 546 | reverse complement strand
TGAAAGCTGTCAATTTAGGCGGAGATACAGATACTACCGCCGCCGTCACCGGTGGGTTAGCGGGAATTTATTATGGGGTGGAAAATATTCCCAAACAATGGATGAATCAAATTGCTCGTAGACAAGACATTATCTACTTAGCAGAGCGTTTTGCAAGGGCTGTCTACAGTTGAAAGGAGTAAGAATTTTAGATTTTAGATTTTGGATTTTAGATTGAAATTTAATCCAAAATCCAAAATCCAAAATGGAATCGCCCAATCTTAAACCATAGACAAAGAATAGACCTGACCATCAATCAACAATCGCGTAATGCCCTTAGCTTCCAAATGAGTACGAGCCTTATGGAGCATTTTACTATCGGGAACTTTAATCACGCGATCGCGCTTCGTAGAAAAACGCTTGGCGACGCGATGGTTATCAAACACTGGTAAAGTTCTTTGCTGGGTTTCCAGGCTGGGAATTTGCCCCAAATCACCAAAGTCCTTCAGAGGTCGGGTAATTAATTCTGAGGAACGGTCAATTACCAAATAACAAGTTTTCGGCAAATTGGCTATCGACAAAGGTAAAACTTGAACTGATGCTTCACCTGGTCTTCTTTTTGTGACTAAAGGTCTGTCATCATCCAGGTCATCGTCATCAAAGTCTTCTTCCTCAAAGTCATCATCTTCTAAATCATCATCATCTAAATCATCCAAATCCTCTGATTCGTCGAGCAAATCATCGCCCAGCATGTGCGCGATGACGGCCGCTCCTGGATGTTCATTCTTGAGGGGTGGGATGGGGATGCTGACTATTTCCGGCAGCTTTGGCTCTGGAGTTTCTAATTTCTCTGTGACTCGGAGCTTGGGTTTTTCCGCCGCCGAAGGGCGTCGCCGTACCCGTCTACTAGCGGCAATTGACTCCGCCGTTTCCTCTGAGTAAAGTTCCTGCTCTACACGAATTATCTTACGTGGTAGTGGCTCAACCTTTGGTACTTCCACAGGGTGGCTCTCTATAGGTGGAACTTCTATCTCTGGCTCTGGTTGACTTAGCAGTGGTAACTGCTCATAGCTTACCTGTGCCCTTCCCTCAGGAGTTCTCGCAGCTCGTTTCAAAGAGACTAAGTATTCATACTCATCTTCTGGCAACGTGCTTTTGAGCAGGCGACTAATTGTCGAATTACTCACACCATAGCGGTCTGCCAAAGTTGAGGTTGTTTCGGCAGTCTCTCGATATAACTTAAGAATTTCTTGCTTGTCAGAGTCTGTTAATTTTCTCACGGTAGATACCAAAAATCTTTACTAAGCTCGTTTACGTCCACTGGTACGCCGCGTTCGTCTTAGTGATGCGTCATATTCTAAGACAGCGCCCAGTCCAAATAACACTCCACTAAACACCCAAAACACTTCTAATATTTCCCCACTTTGATAATTGGGGTCTTGGGCGTATTTAAACCACATATCTGCAATGTAGAGCGAAAAAGCCGCCGCCGCAATCATTCGCCAAGACTGAGAAACTCTTCCCCCCCAAAAGGCTAGCAACAGAGTGGTAGCAATAATTAACAAAACCACATCGCTAACTACGTAAAACCAATTCAAAATAGCGACTAGCAGTTCTGAGGGTGTTTCTTGTTGCATAGAAATCCACCATGCCAACAAACTACCGAACATTGCAATTGCTAACACAATTAGCCACTGCCATTTTTCTAGATTGATTCGCCTGGAAGCCACAGCTAAAATCATTCCTGCGCCAAGTAATAGATAACTAAGTACAAAAAATATATCGCCTAAAGACACATCCGGTTCATCTTTCAAAATTATTTCGGTATAGCCGAAAAATATCCCCCCAACGAAATAGGAAAGCATACCTAACCCAATTAAGAGCCAAACATTCCGTCCACTGACGATTTGCGGACTTAGCCAGTTCCTCAAGCATAAGATACTGGCACCCAAATAAGCTAAAGCTTCAAAAATATTTGTGCCAATCACATACCACTCGGCTCGGCTTTCTATGCCATCCGCTCCGGGAACTTTGGCACTAAACAATAAAAAGTATAGCAGCGCCAGTACGGCCCAGCCAATATTAGCTAAGACAATGTTCTGAGTGGTAAAAATTGATTTAGAAAGGAACGAATTCTCGTAAGAGTTATTCATAGGACTTGACTTATGTAGATGCACTCTGGCAGTATTTTGAGTTAAATGACTGTATATCTAGCAGTGTGTCTATTAGGTAATACACAACCTGACACCAAAAGCAAGTGCCAGCGGCAGGAATTTTGTTAAAAAATTTCCATGCTACTGCCATAGTTTACCCAGAGGCGATTGATTTAGCCAATTGATAAACAGCGATCGCTCGGCTTCTGGCATATCTTCTAGCTTATAAATCACTTGTTTGGTAAAATTGGCATTGCCAAAATAGGCCTTTCCTAATCGATGCAGTTCTTGTAACAAGATAACTACATGATTTTCTTGCCAATCAGGTATTTTGGCTGCCGGCAAAGGATTAGTAGATACTAAATATTTCACTGCCTCTAGGGAAGATGCTTGAGGAAATTGTTTCTGTTGTAATACTTCTGCAATATCTTTCTCAAATAATGCAGCTTGCCTAGCACCTAAAAACTCTTCAATGTCGATAGAAACACCCTGCAACAGCAAAATACCGGCTTGGATTAAAATCGCCGTTTTGCCATGACCCCCTGTATCACTATCCAGCTGCTCTAAACGGATTTTGCCCCAAACGCTAAAACGTTCCGGTTCCTCCAGTAAAACACAGGCTTTACCTCGGTTATCCGTTAATTCTCTCCATAAGGCTCTAGCTTCTTCCTCTTGACTAGCTTTGAAAACACTAATCAAGCGAAAAGTCTGCCCTTGATAACTGAGAATCGGCACCTGCTGATCCTTTTTTGGGTGCTGAATGCTTGATATTTCAACATCCTGCCGTTTGAGAATAAACATGGCACTAGCAAATAACTCCTCACAGGGGCACTCTTAATATGGAATATATAATGGCATTTGGCAGTATCGCCAAGGCTGAAATTACCTAGCATACTTTGGAAATGAGCCTAGCGATCGCCAAATCCTTCCCGAAGGTAGCCGCCCAGAGGGCGTTGGCGCTAACGGGCAAATAACCCCTTGACAACACAATATATCTAAACCAATACCCCATCTGTTTCGTTTTGGGTGTAGATGAACTAACTAGCGACTAGCATCTTAGCCTTGCTAGTGGTAAATCTGCAATTTTTGATTGCTTCTTGGTAGGTGAAGACGATATAATAATGTAGGTGACTCTTTCGGGAGCCATTATTTTGTTTTGGGCGCGTAGCTCAGTGGATAGAGCAATTGCCTTCTAAGCAATCGGTCGCAGGTTCGAACCCTGCCGCGCTCGTTTTAACTTAATATGAACCCTCAAGCACCGTCAAGTGATATGATCATTTCTACATTTGAGGGTTCGTTTTGCTGCATCATACTAAGAACAAGGGCGATATTGCTGCAACCAAAGCGATCGCCGATCTAACGCTTAAAGGATACTTGATTCTCACGCCACTTGTTTGTGAACATTTACCTTTTGATTTTGTTGTCTACAAAGACGATAAATTTTACAAAATACAAGCTAAATACGCAGCAGACAATAGGGTAGTCAATAAAACTATTTGGGTAGATAAAAATGGGACTCATCAAAAGAAGTACAAAGTAAATGACTTTGAATTTTATGCTGTTTATCTGCCTGATATAGATAAAGTTGTTTATCCATCAATTAACTTTGATGGTTGCTACATAACTACCCAGATACCTAATTCAGCTACACCGTTTTACTGGTGGGAGGATTTTACAGACTTTACTGAAGCAGCATCTAAGCGAACCTACAAGGAGTTTGGCGTTGATTTAACAACCAGAAAGGTTAACCCAGACTCTAGGATTCATACCAGAAAAGTTGAAAGACCATCGAAAGAAGAACTAGGAAAACTAGTTTGGGAAAAGCCAACTGCACAAATTGGAAGAGATTTTGGCGTGTCTGATAAGGCTGTAGAAAAGTGGTGTAAAGCTTATGGGGTAGAAAAGCCACCCAGAGGGTATTGGGTGAAGAAAGCTTATGTAAAAGTGGAAGAACAGTTAACAGCCCATAACGAGGAGGAAACAAGTCCTGACCTTAGCCTGAGTAAGGATGTGAATTTCTGAATACTAAAGCGGTTTAAGTTGGTCTAAAAGTTTAGCATCAAGATATTTTTTCTATAACATCCACTGAATTATCACACCATTTTGCAACTACAGCAGTAAGAACACCTTTTGCAATTTGCTCAGATATGTTCAACACTTACTGTTCCTTTAGAGGTTGTTTGAAAAGTAGTATGTTGTGATTTTAATCGAATTATTACCCCCCTTAGTCCCCCCTTATAAAGGGGGGAAACAATAAAATCCAGTTCCCTCCCCTTATAAAGGGGAGGGCTAGGGTGGGGTAAAAAAATTTTATACATCAATCATGACTTTTCAAACATCCTCTAAGACACATTTAGGATAATCTAGGATGTTTTAGGATTGCTAAGTATCTCTGGAAAAAGCCCGTGACGAGGATTGAACTCGTGACCTCACCCTTACCAAGGGTGTGCTCTACCACTGAGCCACACGGGCGAAATTTGATTTTTCAGCTAGAAGTTAAAATGCTGGGAGTTTTGATGCTTTCCCAGTCATTATAACTTATAACTTCGTAAGTGGTGGGCCGGGCTGGATTTGAACCAGCGTAGGCGCAAGCCAACGGATTTACAGTCCGTCTCCATTAACCACTCGGACACCGACCCGATTTGTCTCACGATTTAAAATCTTAGCACCATGTTTTATAAATTGCAAGTGATTAAAAAAAATAACTTTTGGGTAGAGATCGCAACAAAACTGCGTCTCTACCATCTGGATAAAAATACTGGTTACACGCTCATTTCCAGCATTCGTTGCATTGGTCGCAGTGCAGCAAGGCGAATATCCTCTGACATGGTAATTTCGGGAGTACGATTTTTCATTGCCCAGTAAAGCTTTTCTAGGGTGTTTAACCGCATAAACGGACATTCGTTACAAGCGCAATTATTTATCGGCGGTGCAGGAATGAAGTGCTTTTCAGGAGCTAGTTTTTGCATTTGGTGAATGATTCCCGGCTCCGTAGCAACGATAAATTCTTTAGTAGGGCTACTTTGACAATATTTGAGTAAAGCGGCTGTGGAGCCAATAAAGCTGGCGTGGCGCAATACACTACTTTCACATTCTGGGTGTGCGATCGCCTCTGCTTCGGGATGGGCTATTTTTAACTGGACAATTTTCTTTTCTGAAAAGGTTTCATGGACAACACAGCTACCTTGCCATAGCACCAAATCTCGTCCTGTCTGTTCCATCACGTACCGCCCCAAATTCCGATCTGGAGCAAAAATAATCGGCTGTTCTTTCGGTATCTGCTCCACAATTTTCACAGCGTTGGAACTAGTACAAATAATATCGCTCATCGCCTTGATATCAGCAGAACAGTTGATGTAAGACACCACCAAATGATCTGGATGCGCTGCTTTAAAAGCTGCAAATTTGTCTGGTGGACAACTATCTGCTAAAGAACAACCAGCATTCAAATCTGGTAAAAGTACTAATTTATCGGGATTAAGTATCTTTGCTGTTTCTGCCATGAAGTGAACACCGGCAAAGACAATGACATCCGCATTGGTTTTTTCGGCGGCTCTTGCTAGTTGTAATGAATCCCCAATAAAGTCTGCAATATCCTGAATATCTGGCTCTTGATAATAATGCGCCAGGATAACTGCGTTGAGTTCTTTTTTGAGACTCTGAATCGCGGCAAACAAATCTAGTGGTAGTTCACCCGGTTGGGTTTTTTCTCGTTGAGCTAGTGCAGTAGTAAACACAGTTAGGGGGTGCTTTAAATTGCAAATTTATGTCCTGTGGAATCAATTATAGTAGTTTTTACCAAAAATAGTGGACGGTTGATATTTTGGGGTTGTGTCCAAATCGGGCTGAGTTTCATATCCTGGAGATAGACGGCAAGGAAAGTGGCATGACCAGTCAGAAAACTCAATCGATAACCCTGAAAATTGCTGTAGTTGGAGATATTCACGACCAATGGGAAGTGGAAGATGGTATTGCACTCAAGCATTTGGGTGTTGACTTAGCGCTGTTTGTCGGGGATTTTGGCAACGAGTCGGTGGAAGTGGTCAGAGCGATCGCATCTCTCGATATTCCCAAAGCAGCCGTAATGGGCAACCACGATGCTTGGTATACCGCCACCGAATGGGGACGCAAAAAGGCTCCTTATGACCGCTCTAAGGAAGACTGGGTACAGGAACAACTCGATTTATTAGGCCCGTCCCATGTCGGTTACGGTAAGTTGGATTTTCCCGCTTGGAATTTAACTGTAGTGGGGGGTCGTCCCTTTACTTGGGGTGGCCCAGAGTGGAAATTCGCGGAAATCTGTAAAGAACGTTACGGTGTGACAAGTTTGGAAGAATCCGCCGATCGCATCGTGAAAGCGATCAAAAGCGCCGCTTATGAGACGATTATATTTTTGGGTCACAATGGGCCTAGTGGTTTAGGCGATCGCCCCGAAGACCCTTGCGGCAAAGACTGGCACCCAATTGGCGGCGACTTTGGCGATCCAGATTTTGGCGAGGCGATTTCTCATGCCTTGACTGCTGGTAAAACCATTCCTCTGGTGACATTTGGTCACATGCACCGAGATTTACGCCATACCAAGAAGGTACAGCGCAAGCCCATCTTTAGAAGTCCAGAGGGGACTATTTACTTAAATGCAGCTAGTGTCCCCAGGATTGTGGAAAATGATGGCGATAAGTTGCGTAACTTTTCCATTGTCACCCTAGAGGCGGGCGTGGTTTCGCAAGTTTCCCTAGTTTGGGTGGGGAATGACTTTCAGGTGGCTAAGGGGGAAATTTTGTACGAGCGATCGCGGATTGTGTCGTAGACATTCGCATCCAGTAGTGCAATCTGCGTAGATAATAGGGTATAGTATTATCTGTCAAGTTTAGTGCTAACCAAAAAAACCGCCTGAATAGCGTCTAAAACTAGGATAAGCACAAGTTTGACAGATTTACTGGAGAGGTGGCAGAGTGGTCGATTGCGTCCGACTTGAAATCGGATGAGGCTAAAACCTCCGGGAGTTCGAATCTCCCCCTCTCCGTTTAGGAATTAAAAATTGAAAATTAAAAATTAAAAATTGAAGAGGATGAGGTTAGGTGGGGTTTTTGGTGGAGATAATTATGGCACCAAGGATTTTTGTTAGTTCTTCGGCTTCGGTTTGGAGTTGACTAATTCTTTCTTGAGGTACTATTTCGGAAGCAATCAGTAACCTTAACCAATACCGAGTTTCACGAGATTCTTTTAGTGCAATCATGAGCTTGCTGATAAAATCTGCTTTGCTTTGAGCAGCTTGTGCTTCTTCTACATTAGCTCCTATCGATGTTCCTGACCTTAATAACTGTTGAGCAAGGGTTCGCGCTACTCCTGGCTTCTCATCTAAAAACTGGCACAATTTGACTATGCGAACTGAAAAAGTAAAAGTGCGATCGCAAATATCTTTTTTCATTAGTCAAAATTAAAAATTAAAATAAATTACTATACCGTTTTTCTCCTCTTTGTTTGGCATTATCTTAGCTTTTAATAAATTCTTAACTTTTAATTGGTAAAAACAAGGTATCTTCAATTTCCTGCCTGACTTCTCGGCTAACATAACAATCACTATTTAAGCAATCCACCAAGAGTTTATTTGCATCATAATACTGGTTTAACAGTTTCTTCTGTATGTCGCTGAATTGCCAGTCATGCCCAATATTACGATTTTTTATTATTACAGAGCGAAGTTTTTCAACCCAAATATATCTATCGGTAACTACCCACTGTAAAAGAACTTCTCTATCTTGAGTTAAACTAGGTAGTTCATTCTGA
Organism: Nostoc sp. CALU 546; assembly: GCF_048836525.1. Lineage (NCBI taxonomy): Bacteria > Bacillati > Cyanobacteriota > Cyanophyceae > Nostocales > Nostocaceae > Nostoc > Nostoc sp. CALU 546. The sequence continues at coordinate 16,997 of NZ_JAWJTF010000126.1, read as the reverse complement.
ATCTCTCTAATCTGTTGCTTAAAATCTGAGTTTGATATATCTTCAACAAGACTACATAAATTTTTATGATAGAAATCCACATCTAATGAGTTACTAATCAAGAAAGACATTAGATTATCAATAGAAATTTCATTATTTTGATATTTTTGAAATAATCTTTGATCTATTTTTTTGGCTAAATCAGAGTAACATATATATTTACCATTCGCGTTACAAATAGTAATATTATTCATAATTTCATCTGTAAAGACAAAGTATGAAGCTCGAACTGCCCCTGGTTTGTAAATAGTTACAACTGAAATGGCCTTCTCATTTACCCATACTAAAAATTGCTGTATTTTTTCATCTTGTGCTAAAAGTTTATCAATTTGTATCTTCATCATCCACACCAGATCATCAGCCTTCCTCATCATCCCTGTTATGAGCAAAAAAACTTCCCGCCAGCGTTTCTCTGTGATATGCTCTAGCAAAGTTTCCCAGTCAGAGTTGGCAACTATTTCTCTTGCGGCAAAATACTCGTGAAACGTTAAGTGAGAAAAGGAATAGATGCCCTTTGCTCGTTCTACTAATAGCCCATGCTGTGCTTCAATAGACTTTAAAACGGCTTCACTATCGAGTTTCAATACTTCTGGATCTGTGTCAGCATTGCGTAAGTTGCGAATAAAATCAGCAATGTATGCTTCGACAGTTTTCTGCTTAAAGAAATAGTCTTTCTGCTCAAAGGTAGTTAAACCTATTTGACTCAGCAAGTCTTCCTTACGCTGTAAAGATAGGTTTTTATACACCTGCTCTCTCTCAATGTTGCGTTTGGCATCCCATTTTTTCAGTAATACATCTAATCCTTCTTGATAAAGTTCAGAACGGTTTCCTGGAAAATCTCCACTATCTCCAAACACCAAACACAATAATGTTAGAAGTAAAGGACTACTTGCTAGTTCTTGGATTGGTTTATTATCCTTCAGTTTTTGAATGAATCTTTGACTTTTAACTGGATCAGTCAACTGGAACCAGTTTCGAGCAAAAATTGCTATTTGTTTTTCGTCAAAATCTGCCATTTCCACTTCTGTGAAACTTTCAAAAGTGTATTCTTTGGCAGCAATACGACAGGTAATTACAAACTGATTGGTATGAAACAGGTCAGAAAATTCCCGAATTTGTTGTAAAATACGCTTGGTGTCTTCCTCTCGGACTTCATCTAACCCATCCAGCAATACCAATGCCTTACCCTGTTTCAACAGTTTCTCTACTACTACACTGGCATGAGTTACACCACAGCTTGATAATAGTTGAACAATAAATTTCCAAATATCTGGTTTTTTAGGTGCTTCTGCAAAATCTTTTAATGTGATAAACAAGGGAACTCTGTTTGCTTGAAATCCCCCTTCAATACACTGCATTGCTAGATATTTTAAAAAAGTGGTTTTTCCTGCTCCTGGTTTACCTAAAACCATCAGCTTACTATAACGCTGTATAACCTCTAATCCTAAGACTCGTTTCTGTTTTACTCCGCTAAGTCCAAGTCGCTCAAAATTATCATAGTCACAGCTTTGCATTAGTTCCGCAACTTTAAGTCGTGTTCGTCCTATTATTTCCTCCAGAATATTGACATTCGTGTAAATACCTCGTTTGCCTGTTAACTCAATTGGCTTAGACATATCTAATACCCGCATGGTTCCGCACTTTTCTTTGATGTAGGGTTTGATTTGTTTGCGGATTTCTTGCACTAAGGTATCAATAGAATCATCTACGTCATCTGTAGTTAAATCACCAGAGGGTTTTTGCAGTGAGTATCTTTTGCTCAGATACTCCCGTAAGCGGCTTTCTTTAACAGGGCCATTACCAGTGATGCAAAATTTTTTGTAAATACCTGTGAGGCAAGTGCTGAGGTTACTTTCTGAAATGTTTAATTCTTGAGTTACATTGACTCGATTCTTACTACGACCGAATATTTCCAGAAAGACTTCTTTCTCTCGGTGCGACAATTCACTGTATTGCTCCAGTTGCTTAAGAAAGTCCTCTGGTATAGACATTGACCACTCCCACAATTACTTATAAGCCAGTGTAGCCAAAGTTTTTATCAAAATGTGGAGTTAAATCAGTGTAAGTCAGGCTAAGTCAAGGTAAGTCAGATAAATAACTACAAAAGAAAATTGCGACATTGAACTCAGTCAAGCTACTGAGGCAATCGCAATGCTAGAAACACTAATCCCTTTGGTTGTAAATAAGTCTGTTGAAGTCGTTGTTGGAATACTGCTGGAAAAGTTTTGTAAATGGGTACTGAGTGATGCAAATATCAAAAATGCTAACAACTTTCTGAAAATGCAGATTCTTGTACTTTATCTTGATTGGGTTTTACGAAAAACATCACTAAAATCTCTGTCAGAGGAATCACAAGAGAAGGATTAAGAAACAGGTGGGTAGTAGAGATAATAAAGCGATCGCACCCACAAATAAAATGCGATCGCTCCCTAACCTCTCCCCTCTACTGCCATCGTGCTACGATTAGGTCAATCAATGACTACCCTTCATGCGCTAAACATACCTGATGAGTTGTACGAACAACTGCAAGAGTTAGCTAAAGCTGAAAATAGCTCAGTTGATGCTCAAGTTATTACAATATTGCAGAACGCTTTGCAGAAGACAAAAACACAGTTAACTGAGGACGAAAGACGAAAAAATGTCCCAAAACTATTAGAGGAAATTCGCCTTCGCCGTGAGAGTCGCCAGACTAATGTGGAATGGACTGATAGTACTGCGTTAATCCGAGAAGACCGAGACAGATGACTATTCCTCTCAGGTGTGTTGTAGACGCAAGTGTGGCCATTAAGCAATTTATACCAGACGATCCACTAACTCCGAAAGTTAATCAACTGTTTGCTCATCTTGCCAATCCTCAAACTGCGATCTTTGTCCCAGACCTGTTTTACATTGAGTGTGGCAACATCGTTTGGAAGTATGTCCGCGCTAGACTTTATGCTGTTGCTGATGTGCCAGCAGATTTAGCAACTCTCAAAAACTTCCCCTTGCGTGTTGTCTCCACGGCTGATTTGATGGCGGATGCAGTTGCGATCGCATTAAATTATGGAATCTCCGCCTACGATGGCTCTTATGTCGCACTTTCACACAGGTAGGTGCTACTTTGCTGACTCTAGACGGCAAGCTGGTAAAGGCTTTAGCTGGTTCGTCTTACAATGTTTCCTCGTTTAATGACTTCGAGGTTCCGCCGTTGGAGTCAATGTAGAAGCGATGTCTTCGACGGGCTATGCCTACGCTTTTCTCACCATATATTTAACCCCAAAGCATTGAATGAGGCTAAACAAATCGATACAAACTCAGAATTGGGGAAATTAAATTTTTATCACTGACTTATCTTAGTTGCAATAAAATTAGTTTGTAAAGCAGGGAATAAACTTGCTGTTTTTTAATATTCAATTGTCAAAAATGTCTTTTACTTATAACCGCACGGTTCGTTTTCAAGATACTGATGCTGCTGGGGTAGTTTATTTTGCTAACGTTTTGGGTATTTGCCATGAAGCTTATGAAGAATCTTTAGAAGCATCAAGTATTAATCTCAAAGATTTTTTTACTAATCCGTCTGTGGGGTTTCCCATTGTTCATGCTAGTGTTGATTTTTTGCGCCCTATGTTTGTTGGGGACAAGTTGCTGATTAGTTTAATTCCCCAAAAAATAGGTGTTGATAAGTTTGAAATTACTTACGAAATTACAGTGGGTGAGGTGGTAGTTGCTAAGGCTATTACTCGCCATGTTTGTATTGATGTGAGTAGTAGAAGTAAGCAGGAATTATCTGAAGAGATAATCCAATGGTTGGAAACTAACCGCAGAGATGCTGAAGGCGTAGAAAGAAGAAAGTCGAGAGAGATTATGTGATGGAATGATGGAGGAATTCTGTGGCTATTTGTTGTAACTTTTGGCGGTTAATCTTACCTTGAGAGTTACGGGGTAAGTTTTCCTGTGGAATCCAATATTTAGGGATTTTAAATTTGCTGAGTTTGTCTTTAAGTAGGGTTTGGATTTTTAAGGCAGAGGTATCTGATTTATTGGGAATGTAAATCGCTGTTAAAGCTTGTCCCCAGTGTTTATCTGGGATGCCAATGATACAAATATCGGCAACCAGTTGAGTTGATAGGATAGCTGATTCAATCTCTGCTGGATAAATATTTTCTCCACCTGTAATAATTTTGTCGCTGTTACGTCCGACTATATTTAAATAACCTTGTTCGTCTAAAAAACCTAAATCATCTACTTGAAAATCAGTTTTATTTTCTCTATTTTTAGGGTAGTAACCAAGGGCTAAAGATTGAGCGTGAATGGTGATATTTCCAATTTGATTGGAATTTAAAATTTCGCCTTGCTGATTGCAAATAGTTACTTTTGCATGGGGAAGAATTTTACCACTGCTAATTTTACCACTCAGAAAATCATCCGGTTTGAGGGTAGCAATTTGAGAGGCGGTTTCTGTCATACCATAGGTAGGTGCTAATCGGATGTGGTGAAATCTGGCTTTTTCTAGGAGTTCGTTCCATGCTGGCGCACCTCCCAAAAGTACAGTATTAAATTGGGATAGCCATTCAGTTAATTCTGGATTTTGTAGGAGGCGTTGTAACTGCGTTGGTACTAAAGATATGAAAAATTCTGATTGTTTAATATTTAATATTTGACCTGATTCTACAGCTTTAAATGGTTGAATAGATAATTTACCTGCGGTAGTGAATGAGCGCATAAATTGCATTAAACCACTAACGTGATATAAGGGCAATACGCAAAACGAATTGACTTGTTTTAGTTCAAAGTATTCTGTAAATCCTTGTACCGATGAGATGAGAGTTTCCCAAGTGTGAATGGCAAATTTAATTTGTCCTGATGAACCACCTGTAGGAATCATAATCAGTGGGCATAGGGCATTGGGAATTGGGCATTGGTAATTATTTCCATTCCCTATTCCCCATTCCCTATTCCCCATTCCCAAAATAATATCTGGCTGTACTAAATCAAAGACTTGTTGCCATTCTTGTTTTCCCCAATCATGGTTACAAAGAAAAACTGGACAATTCGCTGCACAAGCGGCAATAAAACTGGCTAAAAATCGTAATGGTTCACGTTCAGATAAGATGATTTTTGGTGGTGTTCCACACGCTGATAATTGTGTTAGTTCTAAATATAATTCTTGAGCTATTTGATTAAATTGATGGCTGCTATAACCGATAAGCCAATCATTTTGAACTAGGTTATTAAGACAGTCTAAAGGTCGTTCCATAAACTTTGAAGCCACGTTTCTTCTTGTTCAAAAAAATGGTCGATGCCAAAACCAACTGCCCGGTTATTTTGGGATAATTCTGTTACTAGTTGGAGTGCTGCAAGTCTAGCGATCGCAGTTTCAAATACTGATGAGAATACAGTATCAATTTGATGCTGGTGGCAAAACTTTCTCAAACGAGATGGCGATCCAACTATCCCAGGCTTTATGACAAAAATTCCTCGCCAACCTTGTTGATAACAGGCGGCGAGTTGTCCAAGTGTGGCGACAGATTCATCTAAAGCGATCGCAGTTTCATAACTCATACTCAATTCCAACATCTGCTGAAATTGCTCCACGGGTAGCGGTTGTTCGATAAATTCAATTTCTAGGGGTAGTTCTGGATTTGCCTTGAGATTGTCGCAAGTCCACAGCCATAAGTTAGCTTCTTCATAGCTGAGTCCACCGTTGGCATCTAATCGCAGTTTGGTAGAGGCTGGTAAGGTGTGTATCAGTGACTCAAAAATTTCTAGTTCATCAGCGATCGCATACACACCAATTTTCCACTTAAATGTGCGATATCCCTGCTGCCATAAAGTTTCCCATTGATTTAAAGCCGCTTCCCCAGATGGTAATAAGCCACTGAAAGATTGGGCATGGGGCATTGGGCATGGGGCATTGGGCATTGAAAAGAATTCACTCCCACACGCTGACTCAAAGCCAAATTGACAAGCAGGTAACTCATCTGGGATCGAAAAAATCGTTTCGTCTGTGATTTCTCCTGGAAGTTGGCGACAAAAATCTAAGGCTTGTTCTAAGGTTTCGGAACCAAACCAGCTAATGGGGGCGATTTCTCCCCAGCCAACTCTACCTGATTCATCGGTGAGACGGAGGATAATACCTTCACGAATATCCCACTTACCATGATTAGTGGTAAGCGATCGCAAAAATCTTCGTTGATATAGACGAAATTCAAATCTGTAGTCATTAGTCATTATTTCCCTTTGTTTAAATGCCCAATGCCCAATGCCCCATGCCCAACTAAAGAATAAATCCCAAGCCGAACAACGAGCAAGCCCAGAAATGCACGGCTACGGCGATGAATTTACAGTTACTAACTTTGTCCGGCTGGTTGTGATTTTCTTGGACATGGCGGCATAATTTGACAGCGAAGGGTAAACTCACCCAACTTAGCAACGTCCAAGCTGGAGAAATCCCCAATAGCACAAACAGCAAGGTGAGGGGATAAATGCTAGCAGTAAACCAAACTAGGACTTGGGCCCCTTTTTGGGTTCCGAGACGGACGATAGGCGATCGCTTACCTGCGGCTATGTCATCCTTAACTTGGTGAAAGTGTGAGCAAAATAAAATTAAGGTTGTAGCAATCCCGACAATCACTGAGGCTGCTAAACTTGTCATTGACCAAGTTTGGGTTTGGCTGTAGTATGCTGCCTCCACTGCTAAGGGGCCAAAGGCAAAAAAGCAAAGAATCTCGCCTAAACCCTGATATCCTAAGCGAAAAGGAGGCCCTTGGTACATATAGCCCAAACCACAGCATAGTAGAATGATGCCGATCACAGTTAGGTCTTGTTGCCAAAATGCGATCGCTAGTATGCCCAGCAACCCCAAACCTAAACACAAATTTCCTATCCAAAATATTAATGGCTTATTGCCTGTTAAGTTCACCAGAGAATGGTGCTTATTTTGATCGATACCTGTTTCAGAATCAAACACATCATTACTGATATTTTCCCAGGCAAGAATTAAGATTGCCGCAGCTACAAAAGTAGAAAATACTACAGCATTGAAAATTTTAGTTTCGGCATAAGCTACTGCTGTTCCTACCCAAATGGGCATAATGGCAACGCTATACATTGGCGGTTTAATCGCTGCCATCCATAACTTAGTGTTGGGATATAAAATTTGCTTGGTAGTCATCAGTCGTGATTAATTAAATTGCCGGAATATTACTCACACTTTAGATTTTATGATTTAAAGAGACGCTAGATATGGGCGATATACAAATAACTGTCACTTTTATGATGGCTTGTTAACCTTGTGTTGTTAACACTCACACTTACGTTGCAGTCTCAGTCCAAAACTGTCTTATCATGGTCTGGGAACACCACAAATAAGCCAAACCCTACCCTGGTGAAATAGCAACTTAATATGTTACCTGTAAAAATACGACCACGATTAATTACACTTTAGGAAGTTAACTTAAAAAAAATTTACTATCGTTAGATCCATGACAGTTTCACCATGTCGTAGTAACTTGTTTGTAAAGCACAAAGATTTATATCAATTTCTGGTAGCGGTGCAAGAAAAGTGCGTCAAAAATAATTGCAGACAAATTGTCAGTGTCTCCCAAGAAATTGATTTAGTTGATCCTTTACTTGTATTAGATAAACTTACACAAGCAAATGAAATAAATTTTTACTTTGAGGACAGAGGTAAAGGAGAAGCGATCGCAGCAATTGATGCTGTAGCAAAATTACAGATTGATGGCTCAGACCGTTTTAATCAAGCAGAATATTTTATCAAATCTTGTCTAAAAAATATAATTAATTTTGGTAACGCAAACCAACCTTTTTCTGGGCCTCACTTTTTTTGTTATTTCAGTTTTTTCGATAAAAACGCCCAAGTAGATTATCCATTTCCATCTGCTACCATTTTTCTTCCACGTTGGCAAGTAGCTGTAAAAAATCAGCGTTGCATATTAGTAACAAATATAATTATCAATCCAAATGTAAATATTGAAAGATGGTTGGAGAAAATCCAAAATAAAATTGAATTTATCCAAACTTTAGAAAATCACTCTGCTAATATTGATTATTTCCCTACAAACTTATATAAAAAATCTGTCACAAACTCTGCTCAATTTAAACGTTCAGTAGTATCTGTTTTGGAAAAAATTCAGTCAACTCATTTAAGTAAAATTGTCCTAGCAGACATATTAGATGTAAAATCAAGTAACCACTTTAACTTAGTTAAATCATTAAATAATCTTAGACAAAATCATCCTAATTGTTATATCTTCTCTACAAGTAATGGCAAAGGACAAAATTTTATTGGTGCAAGTCCAGAAAGATTAATTAGTATTAATAATAAACAGTTAATCACTGATGCTTTAGCTGGTTCTGCGCCACGAGGTAAAACCCCTGCTGAAGATGCAGCTAATGCCAATCGCTTACTAAATAGTGAAAAAGAAAAGCATGAACATTCCCTAGTGCTTGATTTCATTACACAACGACTATGCCAGTTAGGTTTATTACCGCAAATATTAGCACCACGACTGCGACAATTATCGAATATCCAGCATTTATGGACACCAATCAGTGCTATGGTTCCCGCTGACATACACCCATTAAAGATTGTCGGACAATTGCATCCTACCCCAGCCGTTGCAGGTGCAGCCCAAGATGTAGCTTGTGCCGAAATTCGTCGTTATGAAAGCTTCGAGAGAGGTTTATATGCTGCACCTTTAGGTTGGATAGATTCTCAGGGTAACTGTGAGTTTATTGTGGGAATTCGTTCAGCGTTAATTGATGGCGATCGCGCGAGATTGTATGCTGGTGCTGGTATCGTGGCTGGCTCTGATCCTGATAAAGAGTTTGCAGAGGTGCAGCTTAAACTTCAGGCGTTACTGAAAGCATTAGTTTAAAATTAATTCTTTAGTAGTTGACCTAGAAAATGCTATTAGCAACAACGTACTAGACAGCAACTTATTGGATAATATGAAAATATTGTGGTTTTTACGAAACCCCTATCAACTATAAATTCTAAGGAAATAAGTAATATGTTAGATATAAAGCTTTCTAAAAGTAGCGAAGAAGAACTTTTCCCGCCTCAAGAGTTTTTTAACGAGCAGTGGAAACTTTACCAAAAAATACTCGATAACAATTACATGGGACACCGTGAAATTTACTCTACACTGCGCGAGTTGCTGCTTGGACACTTCCAACAACCCTTTAAGATGCTTGATTTGGGATGCGGCGATGCTAGCTTTACTTCCCAAGCTTTGTTAAATAGCACGATTACTTCCTACCAAGGCATAGACTTATCTATACCTGCACTAGAGATTGCTAAGAATAATATGGCAAAGATTCAATGCCACACAACCTTTACCCAAGGAAATATTTCCCAATTTGTTCCTGAATTGATGTCAAGTCAGCAAAATAGCTTCGATGTCATTTTAAGCTCTTTTGTTCTTCATCATTTAAGCCTTGAAGAAAAGGACTCGATTATTGGTCAGCTTAAGCATCTTCTCACCTCTAAAGGTGTTTTTATTCTCATTGATGTTGTCCGTAAAGAAGGAGAAGATCGAGAAACATACCTTAAATGCTATTTAGATAATGTACAAAAGGACTGGTCTTTAATTACTCCCCAAGAGTATTTAATGTTAGCAAATCATATTTCTTCAAGTGATTTTCCTGAAACTCAGAAAACTCTTGATGAGATTTCACAAACATACAATTTTACTCGCTTCGATTGCCTGTATAACAATCCACTCGATGCCACACAATTGTTGTGCTTTTACCGATAAGCATAAAAGATTGGTGGAATTATTTGTATAGAGAGCCTCTCTCTTTGTAGAAAAGAGGCTTTGAATCGTACTTGAAACTCGTCAAATACAATTTAAAATGATTTGTTTTTGCACAATTGCAGAGTTAGAAATTCATCTAAAAATCCTGATGAGTAAAAGCTTTAGCATTCGCCCCGGTGTAAGTAGCTACAATATGTCCATCGCCAGTCATTTGATATTTGTATGTCACTAATCCTTCTAAACCAACGGGGCCGCGGGGAGGCATTTGTTGCGTACTAATTCCTACTTCTGCACCGAAACCATAGCGGAAGCCATCAGCAAATCGGGTAGAACAATTGTGGAATATATTAGCTGAATTTACTAGTCCAAAGAAATTTTCAACAGATGTTGGATCTTCAGAGATAATGGCATCGGTATGACGAGAACCATATTCGTTAATATGAGCGATCGCATCTTCTATAGAGTCTACAATCTTGATCGACAAAATAAAATCGCTGTATTCTGTTTCCCAGTCGGTTTCTGTTGCAGCTACAATATTAGGTAAAATTTTCAAGGTGCGTTGATCGCCTCTTAATTCTACATGGCGTTCTTGCAAAGCCTCAGCAACTTTTGGCAAAAATTCTGTAGCAATTGATTGATGAACTAACAAAGTTTCAATTGCATTACAAACAGCAGGATATTGCGCTTTCGCATCGACGGTAATCGGAACTGCTTTATAAATATCGGCGGCTTTATCTATATAAAGATGACAAATTCCGTCGGCGTGTCCTAGTACCGGAATCCGTGTATTTTCCTGTACAAATCTGACAAAGGAATTAGAACCTCTAGGAATAATTAAATCTACATATTTATCTAATTTCAAAAGTTCTAGAGTTTCTTCTCTAGTTGTCAACAACTGTACTGCATCTGGATTAACAGCAGTTTGAGATAATCCCTGTTTAATTGCTTTAACGATCGCTTCGCAAGAACGCACCGCTTCCTTTCCACATTTGAGGATGACACCATTTCCCGATTTGATTGCTAAAGAAACAATTTGAATCGCCGCCTCTGGACGGGCTTCAAAAATAATCCCCAAAACCCCTAAAGGACAGGTGATGCGTTTGAGAATTAAGCCAGTGTCAAGTTCGCGGTGAATCTGCACTTTACCAATTGGATCGGCTAGCTTACCAACATCTCGTACCCCAGCGATCGCATCTCTTAATTTATGTTCATCTAACTGCAAGCGTTTATAAAGCGGTTGGGGAATACCTTCGGCAGTAGCAGCTTTACAATCAGCAACATTTGCTTGTAAAATTTCATCTCTAGCTGATTCTAAAGCTTGCGCGATCGCCTCAATCGCCTGATTTTTTGCCTCAGTGGAGAGAATCGCTAGCTTACTTGCAGCTTGGCGGGTTTGTCCTGCGATCGCAATTAGGGGAGAAGCTATATCAAAAATAGTCATAGTACAAATCTTTACCTTTTCTTCATCTTATCAATCTCAGGTGATGTTCATCATTCGTCTTCCTCCAATCGGGTGAACCATCTGGGTAATCAATAATTACTCTGATCGGGTGAAGCAAGACTTGGTTCAAAACATTTATTCTGTGATTATTGAACACAGATAAGCAAAACGTAATAAATTTACATTCCCAGCAATATTATAAGTATTATCACGGTCTATATCTGAAAGTCTTAAATATGATTTATGCGTTCCCTAGGCTAGAGAGACATAATAATTTATGTTTTTCTAGTCTTTTACTTAAGTAGATAATTTATACTGTCATTATTTAAATTTTTACGAAATTGCAGTGACAATCGCTGGATCTATTGAGTATTGATAGATTAAATACCACTCCTTCACTAGGGAGATCCTATGTCATTGCAATCTGGGTTAGACGCTTTAAAACAAAAACGTTATCAAGAAGCGGTTGAATTACTCGAACAATTTTGCCGTGATTGTGTAGAACACGATTCTTCAGATTATCTTTCAGCACAGATGTGGCTGATGAAAGCCTATCAAGCCACAGGCGAAACCGAAAAAGCCAAGACCCTGTGCCAAAAGTTAATGATGAGTGAAAACCCACAGGCTCGCAGTTGGGCAGAACAAGCTAGTCAATCCTTCCGTCAAACGCCAGCAACCCAGTCTAACGCCAGCCAAAAAGCTGGTCGCGCCGCTACCACTGGGATGAAATTAGCGATGGGGGGTGTGGGTGGTAGTTTGGCATTAGCTTCTGGTGTCACCATGACCTTGCTGTTTGGCATGGTGTTGGCTTTAGGTTTGAGCTTGGTATTTATTATAGGTAGCGATGATCCACTCCAAGGATTAGCGATCGCCATTGGTATTACCCTAGTTTTTAATATCGCCGCCTTTTTCATATCTCCATTCATCATGGACTTAACCCAAGGCTGGCTTTACCAAACTCGCTGGGTAGAGTTAGCAGAAGTTGAAACCCTCAGTCCAGAGACAGCTAAAGTTATTCAGCAAATCTGTGAGCAGAAAAAGCTGAAAACCCCAAGACTGGGAATCATTAACGACCAAAACCCCACAGCTTTTACTTATGGTTCATTGCCAAACAGCGCCCGTTTAGTTGTCAGTCAAGGACTTTTCACATACTTGGATGACGATGAAATTGCTACTGTTTACGCCCACGAACTGGGGCACATCGTCCACTGGGACTTTGCAGTGATGACAGTAGCTTCTACCTTAGTGCAAATTTGCTATCTAATTTACATTACAGCCAGAAGATTGGGACGTGGCGGTGGCGATAGCAAAATCAAAGATGCGATGCAAACTGCTGGTCTAGTTGCCTACGTGTTTTATGTCATCGGTACATATTTAGTGCTGTACCTCTCCCGCACACGAGAATACTTTGCCGACCACTTTGCAGCCGAAAGTACAGGTAATCCCAATGGATTATCCCGCGCTTTAGTGAAGATTGCCTACGGAATTTTAGAAGAAGGTTCACGGACACAAGAACCCAGCCGTTTAATTGAAGGGACTCGCGCCTTGGGTATCTATGACCATAAAGCCGCCGCTTCCACAGGAACCGCCTACCGCATTTCATCCGATACCCAAAAAATTGGTCGTGTCTTTCTGTGGGATATGTTTAACCCTTGGGGCTGGTGGATGGAGTTAAATTCAACTCACCCATTGACAGGTAAACGAGTTCGCGCATTAAGTAACTATGCCGAACAGTTGGGTTTACCGACTGAGTTTGATATGGGGCGAGTTATTGGAGAAGGTAAAAATCTTAATAAAAGTAGGCTTTACGGCAACTTCTTTTTAGATGTTGTACTGTATGGCGCTGAAACAATTGGTTTCTTCGTTGGCTTGGTAATGGGTGTAATTTTGTGGTCAAGTTCTCCAAACACAGGTTTGGTAATAGGTGCGCCACTAATTGGCTTAGGGATAGGAATTCTGGTCAAAGCCTTGGTGATGTTTCCTGACTACAAGCAAGCACCAGAAACCGACATTCTCACCTTAATGTCAGACCCCTACGCCAGTCCGTTGCGTGGACAACCAGCAAAACTTGAAGGTCAACTCATTGGTCGTGGCGACGCTGGTTATAAATTTGGTTCAGATTTAAAAATTCAGGATCGTAGCGGGATGCTTTATCTGCATTACGCCTCACGCTTTGGCCCCATTGGTAATTTCTTGTTTGGGATGAAGCGAGTCCAAAGCTTAATTGGTGAACAAGTTGGGGCTGTAGGTTGGTTCCGTCGAGGTGTTGCACCTTGGATGGATCTGATTCAACTCCAGAGTGAAAATGGCACTATTGTCAACAGTTACCATCGCTTCTGGTCATTCATCCTTGGCGGTGGATCGATTATCCTGGGAGTGGTCTTGACTATGTTTTTGAGCAGCAGATAGCTAATTTCTAGGCTGCTGTCAAAGCATTTCTCAGTCCATCCAAGCTTTAATTTGTCAGGAGGTGGTTCTTCGTAACTGCCTCCGCTTTTTTATGGTGATACGAGTTTGTAGTAATGTCTGAAACCCTTAAGTAGTCGGACACAATTAAATTCATTGGTGGAGATAGGGAACAGGTTACAGGTTACAGGGAAAAACTTGTGTAATTAATTCTGTCTGATTACTTAAGCCCAACTGTACGCTAAAAGCTGATCTCAAAACTATTACTCAAACATAGAGGTTTGTCTTGCCAACGCGACTTCTAGAAAGTCAACTAGACACAATATAGCTATCTCAACCTCTAACTATTATCCTAAAATAAGGAATTGATAAAGAAATCCATTTAGAGTGCTGTGCAGCAACAAACATAATAAGTAGATTTAAGCGATTTAAGCAAATTTTTTTAAAGCTTAAGGAGGGCCTGATGGTTATAGCAACAGTACCAGGACAACAGGTCAAAATTGGCCCAACCAAGTTGTTGATTAACAATGAGTGGGTAAATAGTGTCAGCGATCGCCGATTTGAAACAATCAACCCGACTACAGGTGAGGTAATCTGCGAAGTATCAGAAGCAGACGCCCCAGATGTAGATAACGCAGTCCAAGCGGCCCGCAACGCCTTCAATAGTGGGGAATGGAGAAAGATATCTGCGGCTCGTCGCGGCGAGTTGCTTTACAAGCTAGCTGACTTAATTGAGCAGAATATCGATGAGTTGGCGCGGCTAGAAACTCTCGACAACGGCAAACCACTACAAGATTCATTAGGTGATTTGGGTCTAGTCATCGCCTGCTATCGTTACTATGCAGGTTGGGCAGACAAAGTACAAGGCAAAACTATTCCGATTAACGGGCCATACTTCTGCTACACTCGCCATGAGCCTGTGGGTGTAGTTGGTCAAATTATCCCCTGGAATTTTCCCCTATTGATGCAGGCATGGAAGCTAGCACCGGCTTTAGCAACTGGTAATACTGTAGTTCTTAAAACAGCAGAACAAACACCATTATCAGCGCTGCGGGTAGGTGAGTTGATTATTGAAGCAGGTTTTCCACCTGGTGTGGTGAATATATTATCAGGATATGGCCCAACTGCCGGGGCTGCGATCGCTCGTCACATGGATATTGACAAAGTGGCATTTACTGGTTCCACTGAAGTCGGTCATCTAATTATGGAAGCGGCAGCCAAAAGTAATCTGAAGCGCGTCACATTAGAACTTGGTGGTAAGAGTCCTAACATTGTCTTTGCCGATGCTGACATGGATGCAGCGATCGCAGGTTCCCACGATGCCATATTCTTTAACCAAGGGCAGTGCTGTTGTGCTGGTTCGCGGCTATTTGTCGAAGAAAAATGTTATGACGAGTTCGTTGCTAGAACTGTAGAAAGAGCGAGAGTACGCGTTGTCGGTAATCCTTTCGATGCGAACACAGAACAAGGGCCGCAAGTAGACAAAGACCAATTTGATCGAGTGATGAGCTATATCGAATCTGGAATGCGCGAAGGTGCACAGATGCTATGTGGCGGTAATCGAGTCGGCGACAAGGGTTATTTTATCGCCCCCACAGTCTTTGCAGATGTCCGCGATGACATGAAGATTGCTCAAGAGGAAATCTTTGGCCCAGTGATGAGCATCATCAAATTCAAAGATATCGACGAAGTAATTCAACGGGCGAATGCCACCATGTACGGACTCGCCGCCGCTGTTTGGACTCAGGATATCACCAAAGCTCATGCGATCGCAAATAATCTCCGAGCAGGTACGGTGTGGGTAAACTGCTACGACGTATTCGATGCTGCTGCACCCTTTGGTGGATTTAAGCAGTCTGGTATTGGTCGAGAACTCGGCGAATATGGCTTGCAGCAATATACCGAAGTTAAGACCGTTACCATCAAATTGTAGTTCGACTTGAATCTAGCTTTAACCATCTTCATCCCCCTAAATCTGAAAAAAATCGGTTTTAGGGGGATGATAATTGTGATATTTGATATGGGGTGGGCATGATAAATAGATTATGCATACAACCCCAAAAAAATTCTGATGATAAATGCGATCGCTACTAGATTTCGCCAAATTATAGCCGAGAGAAAAAGCCCAATTGGCAGATATGACCGGAAAAACAAAACCAGGCGTTCCTTAGCACTGTATACCTGCATAGGATTAATAGGTGGAATTCTGGCATTGTTGTTAATGACATCCCCAGGACTAGCCCAAAAACCACAACTCCAACAACCTTTATTAGTAGCTACACGAGTTATACCGCCTTTTGTGCTACCAAACAAAGGTGAGCTATCAGGATTCAGTATCGACCTCTGGCGCAATATCGCTAACCAAATAGGTGTAGAGTCTAAATTTATTGAATATTCCTCTGTACCGGAACTGCTTTCTGCTATTAAGGACAACAAAGCTAATTTAGGGATTTCAGCTATTTCGATTACAGCCGAACGCCAGGAGAATTTTGATTTCTCATTACCCATTTTTGCTGGGGGGCTGCAAATTATGGTAAGAAACTCAGAAACCAACGACAATGCCTTCCCAAATATTTTCCAATTGTTTTTCTCAGCTAGTCTGTTGCAGGTAATAGGCGTTGCCCTAGTGCTAATTGTTGTAGCAGCCCATATTATTTGGTTATCTGAGCGCAATCATAAAGATGGGATGATTCCCAAATCATACTTTCCTGGCATTTTCAAAGCCTGTTGGTGGTCAGCTGCCACATTAGCAACCCAAGCTGATGAAATGCCCAAGGGAGTACTAGGACGCTTAGTAGGTATTATCTGGATGTTCATTGGAGTACTTTTTGCCGCCTACTTTACAGCCAGCGCTACTACTTCATTGACAGTACAACAGCTTCAGGGCGATATCAGGAGTATAGACGATTTACCTGGCAAGGTAGTGGCCACAACTGCGGGCAGCACAGCCGCCACATATATGCGAGAACATAAGATTTCAGTTCTAGAAGTTAACAAGATTGATCAAGCTTACAATGCTCTGCAAACCAAAAAAGCTGATGCCGTGGTATTTGATGCACCTGTACTTCTTTTCTATGCTGCTAATGAAGGCAAAGGGAAAGTACAGATTGTTGGCAGTATCTTACGTGAAGAAAGCTACGGCATCATTCTGCCTAACAACAGTCCCTACCGCAAACCAATTAATCAGGCCCTACTAAATCTTAAAGAAAATGGCACTTATCAATCGCTATATGATAAGTGGTTCGATGCTGAAAAATCTTGAAGAAGGGAATGGGGAATGGGGAATGGGGAATGGGGAATGGGGAATGGGGAATGGGGAATGGGGAGTGGGGAGTGGGGAGTGGGGGGTG